>JAYUZI010000022.1:0-2689 GCA_043751915.1 Gammaproteobacteria bacterium
GCCCTACGAAGGCTTGTACATTGGCCAACCGGAGCGAGCGCAGGCGGCGCTCGCAGCCTGGGAGCAGGCGCACCCGGCCCCGGCAGCGACGCTCGCCGAGGTCGCGGACCATATCGAGCACATCCGAAAAATTGCCGGCGTTGATCACGTCGGGATCGGCTCCGACTTCGACGGCATCGATGCCGTGCCGGTGGGGCTGGAAAACGTCTCCCGGTTTCCGCAGCTGCTGGTTGAACTCATGAACCGCGGCTGGAGCGATGCGGACATCGGCAAGCTCGCGGGCGGCAACGTGCTGCGCGCTCTTGCCGGCGCCGAGCAGGTGGCGGCGCGGCTGCGCCGGGAACGCCCGGCCTCGAGCGCATTGATCGCCGATCTCGACGCCCCGGCGCACGCCAACCCGTAAGGCTGCGGTCGTTGCGACCGCGGGGTTGTCCGCAGCAACAGCGTGCAGCGGAATGTTCCAAGCGTTACATGTAACGCGTTACTTGTAACGCTAAAGCGGATTTCAGCAGGCCCGCCTACGGTGACTCACTCAATCCGGGTCGTAGACCCGGTGACATTCGTCGCAAACGTCGCTGACCTTCTTGAACTGGGCAGCGGCCTCAGGGCAGGTGCCGGCCGGCGCAGCAGTCGCGTCGGCGGCGGCAGGCTGCAGGGCGCTGCCCAGTGCGTCCACGTTCTTGCGGAAGGAGGCCTCCTGCTTGTAGGTCAGCGGGAAGGCCAGCGCTATTTCCTGCTGCAGCGAGCTTAGCCGCGCGCGCTCCGACTCGACATCCGCGCAGTGACCGGCCTTGGTGGCCGCGTCCAGGCGATCGTGGTGAAATCCGAGCAGCGTCATCACCGCGCGCGGATGCCGGTGCGGAGCAGCGAGGCGGTGCGCGATGCTGTTGCCGGCAAAGGCGCCGGCCACTGTGCCGGCGAGCACCAGAATAATGCTTTTGATCATGCGGGTTTCCTTGGTGGGTTGGTCATTTACCGGAGGCGTGCAGCAACGGCAGAACCGGTCTCGCGCGTCGAGGCCGCGGGCGTGCCTGGCGCGGCGATATCGGGTGTACGCAGCC
Source organism: Gammaproteobacteria bacterium (assembly GCA_043751915.1). GTDB lineage: Bacteria > Pseudomonadota > Gammaproteobacteria > Steroidobacterales > Steroidobacteraceae > FEN-1191. The sequence goes on from JAYUZI010000022.1 coordinate 1,062, forward strand.
CGGCGGCAATCGCGGCGGCCACTGCGGCTTCCACAGCTGCGGCCTCGGCTTCCAGGCCCAGCGACAGCCGCAGCAGCATCGCGGCGCTCAGGATCGCGCCGATGGGATTGGCGATGCCCTTGCCGGCGATGTCGGGCGCCGAACCATGGATCGGCTCGTAGAGGCCGCGCCGGCCATTCCCGAGCGACGCCGAGGGCAGGAGCCCGAGCGAACCGGCCAGCATCGAGGCTTCATCGGTGAGTATGTCGCCGAACAGATTCTCGGTCACCGCGACATCGAAATCGCGTGGCCGGCGGATCAGGTGCATGGCGGCGGAGTCCACCAGCATATGTTCGAGCTGTACCGCGGGGAACTCGGCATGCACCACGCGCTCGGTCACTTCGCGCCACAGGCGCGAGGTCTCGAGGACATTGGCCTTGTCGATGGACGTGAGCTTGCACCGCCGCGTCATCGCCAGCCTGGCGGCAACGCGCACCACGCGCTCGACCTCGACCACCGAGTAAGTGCACAGGTCGCTCGCGGTATCGGCGGTGCGGGTCTTCGCGCCGAAATAGCTGCCGCCCGTAAGCTCACGGACAAAGACCAGGTCGACGCCCTCGAGTACTTCGCTCTTGAGCGTTGAAGCTTCGCGGAGCGCGGGATAGAGCGATACCGGGCGCAAGTTGGCATAGACGCCCAGTTCCTTGCGCAGCCGCAGGAGCCCTTGTTCCGGGCGCACCTTGAGTTGCGGCGCTGACCACTTCGGCCCGCCGATCGCGCCCAGCAGCACGGCATCGGCGCCGAGGCACAGCTCGAGGGTGGATTGAGGCAGCGGATCGCCGTGCAGGTCAATGGCCGCTCCGCCGAAGGGCGCATCCAGCAGCGTGAATTCATGGCCGAACCGAGCGGCGACGGTTTGCAGTACACGTACCGCCTCGGCCGTGACCTCGGGGCCGATGCCGTCGCCGGCGATGACCGCGATGCGTGCCTTCACTGGCGCGCGCTTTCGAAACGGGCGATTGCGGCCTCCTGTGAACGCAGGTAGCCAAGCTCGTCAACACCATTGAGCAGGCAGTAGCGCGCGAAGCGCTCGATCTGGAATTTCAGCTCGCGGCCATCGGGCAGGACCACGCGGTTGCCCTCAAGGTCGATCAGCAGCCCGGCGCCGGGGTTCGCCTGCAGCCAGGCGGCGCTCGCCTCGTCGACGACGATCGGCAGCAGGCCGTTCTTGAGCGAATTGCTGCGGAAGATGTCGGCGATCTCGGTGCTGATGATGGCGCGGAAACCGTAGTCGAGCAGGGCCCAGGGGGCGTGCTCGCGCGACGAGCCGCAACCGAAGTTCCGCCCGGCCACCAGTACCTGGCAGCCCGATGCGGCGGATTGGTTGAGCGCGAACTCCGGGCGCAGCGTGCCGTCCGCGGCGTAACGCCAGTCGGCGAACAGGTGCTTGCCCAGGCCCGCGCGCTCCGTGGTGCGCAGGAAGCGGGCCGGAATGATCTGGTCGGTGTCGATGTTGGTGAACGGGAGCACCGCCGTGCGTGAACGAAACTGTCGGATAGGCTCCACGTTCGATCACCCGTTGAGAAATTCGCGCGGATCGGTGACGCGGCCGCGCACCGCGCTGGCCGCGGCGGTCAGCGGGCTCGCCA
>JAYUZI010000023.1:0-10050 GCA_043751915.1 Gammaproteobacteria bacterium
CGCCAGCGCGGGCGCCGACAACGATCCGGCGCTGCTCTATCGGGTGCCGCTGGCGCCATCGCTGGACGGCAATACCGTGGACACGCAGCTCGAGCAGGCGTCGTTCGCAGAAAACGCGGTGCGCTACCAGGCCACGCTGACGCTCCTCAATGCCCGGCTGCGCGGCCTCATGACTGCGATCACCGGCCAGTAACCCCATCGGGACAGCCATCATGTCGAGTTTCCGGATTTTCGATATCGCCGGTGCCGGGATGAGCGCGCAGTCGGTGCGGCTCAACACCGTTGCCAGCAATCTTGCCAACGCGGAGAGCGTGAGCGGCGATCCGGCCAGCGTATATCGCGCGCGGCATCCGGTGTTCCAGGCGACCGCGGCCACGGAAGCCGACGGAAGCGGCGCCAGCGTCGAAGTGCGCGGCATCGTCGAAAGTCAGGCGACACCGGAGCGGCGCTACGACCCGGCCAATCCGCTGGCCGACGGCAACGGCTATGTCTACGCGCCCAACGTCAACACCGTGGAGGAGATGGTCGACATGATCTCGGCCTCGCGCTCCTACCAGAACAACGTCGAGGTCATGAACACCGCCCGCAACATGCTGCTGGCCACACTCAAGCTTGGCCAGGGCTGATTGCAGCAATCGGAGTCACTATCTATATGAGCACCACCAACCCTATTACCCAGAACCCTGCAGTCAGCGCTGCGGCAGCGGCCACCAGCGCGGCCCACAAGACCGCCAGCTCGCTGGGCGTCAGCGATTTCCTGACGCTCATGACCACACAGCTGAAGAACCAGGATCCGTTCAAGCCGCTCGACGGCACGGAGATGGTCTCGCAGCTCGCGCAGTTCGGCACCGTATCGGGCGTGCAGCAGATGAACGTAACGCTGGGTGCACTTTCGGATTCGCTCCGTTCTTCGCAGGCGCTTTCCGGCGCCTCGATGGTCGGCCACGAAATCCTGGCGCCCGCGATTGCGGCCAACTATTACGGCAAGCCGCTCGGCGGCGCCGTGCAGGTCGCCGCTGGCGCCAGCAGCGTCATGATGACGATTACAGATTCCAGTGGTCAGGTCGTGCGGCATCTGAACATAACCACGGCCAGCGGCCAGCAGCCCTTCAGCTGGGATGGCCTCACCGACAGCGGCAGCCAGGCAGCGAACGGAAACTACAAGATGGAGGCGGTCGCCAATGTGGGCGGCGCCAGCGTCGCGCTGCCGATCGCGGTGGCGGCGCGGGTCGGTAGCGTGAGCCTGGACAAGGCGGGCACCGGCTTGACCCTCAACACCGCGGAGCTGGGCGCAGTGGCGCTCGGCGACGTTCAACAGATCATCTGACACTAGAGACAGGAGCATCCCATGTCATTCGGCATCGCCCTCAGCGGTATCAACGCGGCGCAAAGCGACCTTAACGTCACCGCCAACAACATTGCCAATTCCAACACCACCGGCTTCAAGCAGTCGCGCTCGGAATTTGCCGAGCTGTTCGCAGTCTCGCCGCAGGGTGTCAGTCAGACGCAGAACGGCGCCGGCGTGAAAATCGCCAACGTCTCACAGCAGTTCACGCAGGGCAACATTCAGGCCACTAACAACAGCCTCGACCTGGCCATCAGCGGCCAGGGCTTCTTCATTCTCAGCGACGCGGGCGATTCGGCCTATACGCGCTCGGGCGCCTTCCAGACCAATAGCGCCGGCTACGTGGTCAATCCGGAAGGTCAGCGCCTGCAGGTCTATCCAGCTACTTTGACCGGCGCGTTCAACACGACTTCGCTCTCCGACCTGCGCCTGGTCACCGGCGACAGTGCGCCCGGCGCCACGAGCACGGCCGACATCACCTTCAACCTGCCCTCGAACCTCGCGCCGCCTTCGGTGGCCGTGTTCGACCCGGCCAATGCGAACAGCTACAACAATTCCACGTCGATGACGGTGTACGACTCGCTGGGCGCGGTGCACACGGCCAGCATGTATTTCGTCAAGACCGCGACCGCCAACACCTGGGACACGCACCTGTACATCGATGGCACGGCCGTGGGCGGCGCACAGACACTGGCGTATTCCGCGACCGGTTCTATCGTGACGCCCGCCAGCGGCCGCATCACGTTCCCGACCTATACGCCGGCGACCGGCGCCGCGGGCCTGAACCTGACCGTGAACTACAGCACCACCACGCAGTATGGCGGAGCCTTTGGCGTCAGCGCGGTGTCGCAGGATGGCTTCACGACCGGACGCCTGATCGGCATCAGTGTCGACGCGACCGGCGTCGTGCAGGCGCGCTTCACCAACGGGCGCTCGCTCTCGCTTGGGCAGGTGGCGATCGCGAATTTTGCCAACCCCCAAGGTCTGCAGTCGCTCGGCAACACCAACTGGTCCGAGACCTTCGGATCCGGGCAGGCCCTGCATGGACAGGCTGGGAATTCCGGGTTCGGGCTGATTCAGGCAGGTTCGCTCGAGCAGTCGAACGTGAACATCACGGCCCAGCTCGTCAACATGATCACCGCGCAGCGCAACTTCCAGGCCAACGCGCAGATGATCTCGACCGAAAACCAGATCACTCAGACCATCATCAACATCCGCTGATACGCAGAGGTAATGGACCGTCATGGATCGCCTGGTTTATGTAGCCATGTCGGGTGCGAAGGAAACGCTTCGCGCCCAGACGGCCAACAATCACAACCTGGCCAATGCCAGCACCACCGGGTTTCGCGCCGACCTCTCGGCGTTTCAGAGCCAGGCGGTGCAGGGCGCAGGGCTCCCCACGCGCGTCTACGCCACCGACAGCAGTGTCGGCTGGGATCCGACCAGCGGCGAGTTGCAGCAGACCGGGCGCGACCTCGACGTCGCCATCAATGGTCAGGGTTGGATCAGCGTGCAGGGCGCGGACGGCCGCGAGGCCTACACGCGCGCCGGCGATCTGCGCGTCGACGTCAATGGCCAGCTGGTCACGGCGTCGGGCCGTGCCGTGACGGGCGATGGCGGACCGATCGCGGTGCCGCCGCATTCTTCCATCAGCGTCGCGCGCGACGGCTCGGTCTCGATCGTGCCGTTAGGGCAGGGCGCGACCACCGTCGCCACCGTCGGGCGCATCAAGCTCGTCAACCCGCCGGCGGCCGGTGTCGATCGTGGCCAGGATGGTCTGTTCCGCCTGCACGACGGCACGGACGCACCCGCCGATTCCTCAGTGCAGTTGGTGTCCGGCGCGCTCGAGACCAGCAACGTCAACATCGCCGAGACCATGACGCAGATGATCGAACTGGCGCGCCGCTTCGATCTGCAGGTCAAGGCGCTGCGCACTGCGGAAGAAGACGCTGCCGCGACGACGCGGCTGTTGCAAGCCGGCTAGCCGCCGCGCTTCACTTAACCAGGAGCAGTCATGAACTCAGCATTGTGGGCCGCCAAGACCGGACTCGACGCCCAGCAGACCCGGATGGCGGTGGTGTCCAACAACCTCGCCAACGTCAACACCACCGGTTTTAAGAAAAGCCGCGCGGTGTTCGAAGACTTGCTCTACCAGAACGTGAAGCAGGTCGGCGGCGCAACCTCGCAGGACACCCAGTCACCCAGCGGGCTCTCATTGGGCACCGGCGTCCGCGTGGTCGCGACCGAGAAGACCTACACGCAGGGGAATCTCAGCCAGACCGGCAACTCGCTCGACCTGGCCATCAACGGCCGCGGCTTCTTCCAGGTGCTGCTGCCCGACGGCACACTGGGCTATACGCGCGCCGGCGACTTCCAGCTCAACAACCAGGGGCAGCTCGTGACCTCGAGCGGCTACGTGGTGCAGCCGGGCATCAATATTCCCCAGGGTGCGCAGAGCGTGACGATCAGCACCGACGGCGTGGTCTCGGTGCTGCTCGCGGGCCAGTCGGCGCCGCAGCAGGTGGGCACGCTGCAACTCGCGGATTTCGTGAACCCCGCCGGGCTCCAGCCGCGCGGCGAAAACCTGCTGGTCGAGTCAGCCGCGAGCGGCTCGGCGCAGTCGGGAAATCCAGGGCAGACCGGCCTCGGCACGCTGCAGCAGGGCGCGGTCGAGAGCTCGAATGTCAACGTGGTCGAGGAGATGGTCAACATGATCGAGACGCAGCGCGCCTATGAAATGAACACCAAGGCCATTCAGACTACCGATCAGATGCTCCAGTACCTCAGCAACAACGTTTAAGGCGGGGCAAACACGTGCACACATTGCGATCGATCCTGACGCTGGCCGTGCTGGCGCTGGCCGCCTGCCGGACGGTGCCGCCGCACATCGACAATTTCACCGCCAGCGACCCGCAGGAAGTGGCGCCGCAGGTCGCGCACAACGGTGCCATCTACCAGGAAGGGCACGATGTGCCGCTGTTCGAGAATTCGGTCGCGCATCGGATTGGCGATGTACTCACGATCGTGCTCGAAGAGAAGACCGACGCCAGCAAGAGCGCCAGCACTACCACCGCCAAGAAGACCAAGGCGACGCTGCCGGGTCCGACGCTGTTCGGTGCGCCGGTTACCGTGCACGGCGCCGCAGTACTCGCCGGCAACATGAACAACGCCACCAGCTTCGACGGCTCCGGCGACAGCAAGCAGAGCAACGTGCTCACCGGCAGCATCTCCGTGACCATCGCCCGGCGGCTCGCCAACGGTAACTTGTTGGTGCGCGGCCAGAAATGGATCGCGATCAACCAGGGGCGCGAGTTCGTGCAGATCCAGGGCATCGTCCGCCCGATCGACATTGCGCCAGACAACACCGTGTCCTCCGCCCGCGTGGCGGACGCGAATATTTCCTATGGTTCGCAGGGCGTACTCGCCTCGGCGAATTCAAAATCATGGCTGGCCCGGTTCTTTGATTCCAAGTGGCTGCCATTCTGAGGTTCATGAACATGCGGTACGTACCCGGACGAATCACGCCGCCCCTGGCCTGGATGCTGCTCGCCGTCGCCGCGCTCCTGCTGCCGGGCATGGTGTTCGCCGAGCGCGTCAAGGATCTCGCCGGGGTCGCCGGGGTGCGCAGCAACCAGCTGGTGGGTTACGGCCTGGTGGTGGGGCTCGATGGCACCGGCGATCAGACCAGCCAGGCGCCGTTCACCGTGCAAAGCATCATCAACATGCTGGCCAAGTTTGGCGTCACCATTCCGGCCAACGTCAAGCCGCAGCTCAAGAACGTCGCGGCGGTGACCGTGACCGCGAATCTCCCGCCGTTCGCAAAAGCCGGCCAGACGCTCGATGTGACCGTGGCCTCGATCGGCAACGCCAGCAGCCTGCGCGGCGGCGCTTTGCTGATGGCACCGCTCCGTGGCGCCGATGGCGAGGTGTACGCCATGGCGCAAGGCAGCGTGATGGTGGCCGGGTTCGGCGTCAGCGGCAAGGACGGTTCGCGTGTCAGCGTCAACGTGCCAAGCGGCGGTCGGGTGCCCAACGGCGCGACCGTGGAACGCGAGGTGCACAGCGACTTCGGCACCACGCCCTACGTGGTGCTCAATCTCAACACCCCCGACTTCACGACGGCATCGCGAATGACCGCTGGCATCAACGGGCTGCTCGGGCCGGGCGCCGCGCTGGCGCTCGACGCGGTCTCGATCCGCGTGGCAGCGCCCGCAGACGAGGCCGGGCGCATCAGTTTCATCTCGGCGCTGCAGGAACTGGAGGTGGATCCGGGCGATGCCCCAGCCCGCGTCATCATCAACTCGCGCACCGGCACCGTGGTGATTGGTGCCCACGTGCGCGTCATGCCCGCCGCCGTGGCGCACGGCTCGCTGTCAGTCACGATCCGTGAACGCGAGGACGTCAGCCAGCCTAACGTGCTTGCGCAGGGCACCACGGTGACCACGCCGCGCAGCGACATATCGATCGACCAGCCCCCGGCGCGCATGTTCGTGTTCAGTGCCGGGGTCGATCTCAACGAGATCGTCCGCGCCGTCAATCAAGTGGGTGCGGCGCCGGGCGACCTGGTGGCAATACTCGAGGCTCTCAAGGAAGCCGGCGCGTTACGCGCCGAGCTGGTCGTCATCTGACCGATCAGTCCCATGAGCGCCAATCCCGTCGCCCCTGCCTACTACACCGACTTCAACGGCATGGAGTCGTTGAAAAGGACGGCGCAGCAGAACCAACCGGGCGCGGTGCGCGAGGCGGCGCGGCAGTTCGAGAGCCTGTTCACCAACATGCTGCTCAAGAGCATGCGCGAGGCCAGCATGGGCGAGAGCCTCGGCGACAGCGAGCAGACGCATTTTTACCAGGACATGTTTGATCAACAACTGGCGCTGCAGATGTCGCGCGGCAAGGGTCTCGGGCTTGCGGAACACCTCATGGGCCAGTTGCAGCGCTCCGGCGCCGCGCAACCCACGCCCGCGGCCACTGCCGCTGTCAGTGCCTCGCCGGGCATCACTGCTCCGGCCGATGCCACGATTAATACCATTAGAGTGCGCGGTGTCGCTGCAACCGCAGTGCCCGTTGGTACGAATGCCAGCCTGGTGCGACGCACACAGTTCATCAGTAACATTCAGCCGTATGCTGCCGAAGCCGCGCGCCGGCTCGGCGTGGCGCCCGAGACCATCATTGCCCACGCGGCGCTCGAAACCGGCTGGGGCCAGCACCTGCCGGCGAGCGCTTCGGGCAGCAGTCACAATCTGTTCGGCGTCAAGGCGGGCGGCCACTGGCAGGGCGGCGCGGTCGACGCGCTCACGTCCGAGTATCAGGGCGCAGTGGCGAGCAGCCAGCGTGCGCCATTCCGTGCCTACGATTCGGTCGGCACGAGCATGCGTGATTACGTCGGCCTGCTCAGCGGCAGCCCGCGCTTCGCAGGTGCGCTCAACTGTGGCGACGACGTCACCGCTTTCGCGACCGGGTTGCAGCGCGGCGGCTACGCGACCGATCCGGCTTATGTGCAAAAGATGGTAGCGACCTGCGCCGCGGTGCGCGAGGCCGCCGCGCACGCGGCGCTCAAGAGTGGCGCGTCGCTGCCGATAACGTCAGTCGGGGGGACCACCTGATGCGGAGTTACGATGGCTGACATGCTGACTACCGGCGTCTCGGGCCTGCTGGCTTTCCAGCGTGCGCTCGACACGACCAGTCACAACATCGCCAACGCCAGTACCGAAGGCTACAGCCGGCAGCAGGTGGATCTGGTGACGCGGCCGCCCGACGCCTTCGGCAACGGTTGGGTCGGCACCGGTGTGGACGTTGCGACAGTGCGGCGCCAGTTCGACGAGATCCTGGCCAGCCAGGCGCGCGTCGCCGGCAGCGGCTTCCAGCAGCTCGACACTTTCAGCACTTATGCCACTCGCGTCGACAACCTCTTCAGCGACGCCAGCACCGGGCTCGCGACCACGCTACAGGGCTTCATGAGCGCCGTACAGACTGTGGCGAACGCGCCGGCGTCGGTGCCCTCACGCCAGGTGCTGCTCAGCCAGGCGCAGTCGCTGGTGAATCGCCTGCGCAGCTACGACAACAGTCTCGCCGGCATCAGCGGCCAGATTTCCTCGCAACTGCAGAGCGAAGCGGGGACGATTTCGACGTTGGCGGTCAATATTGCCAGCCTCAACCAGCAGATCGTTGCGGCGCAAGGTGTCAACCAGCAACCGCCCAACGATCTGCTCGATCAACGCGAAAATTTGCTCAGTGACCTCGCAACCCACGTCAACGTCAGCACGGTGGCACAGACCGACGGCACACTGAACGTATTCATCGGCACCGGCCAGGCACTGGTCATGGGCGGGAGCGCGGCGAAAATCGTGACCGCCGGCGACCAGTTCGACCCCAGCCGCACGCGGCTGCTGCTGCAAAGCGGCGGTCCGGCCACCGACGTCACCGATGCGATCGTCGGCGGCACCGTTGGTGGTTTGCTGCAGTTCGGCAAGCAGATGCTCGATCCGGCACGTAACGCCATTGGGCAGACGGCCGTCACGCTCGCCACCCTGGTCAACAGCCAGCAGGCCGTGGGCCTCGATCTGCAGGGGCAGGTCGGCACGGCGATGTTCGCCGTCGGCGCCGTCCGCGTCCTACCTTCCACACTGAATGCCGGCAGCGCCGGCGCCGCGGTGACGCGCGCCAACGTGTCGGCGCTCACCACCGGCGACTACCAGCTGCTGTACGACGGCGCCGCCTGGGGCCTGTCGCGCGCTGACACCGGCGTGCCTGTCGCGCTGGCCGGCGCTGGCACTGTAGCCAGTCCGTTCACGGCTGATGGCCTCTCGATCGTGATCTCCGGCGCGCCGCAGGCCGGCGACCGGATTCTGATTCAACCGACCCGGAGCGCGGTGGCGGGAATGTCAGTGCTGCTCGGCCAGCCGGAAAAGATCGCCGCCGCCGCACCGCTGCTTACGAGCGCGGCAAACGCCAACGCCGGCAACGCGACCATCGACGCGGGGCAACTCAGCAACAGCGCGCCCTGGGTGCGCGGCAACTACAAGCTGAGCTTCACGACGGCTGCTGCCTGGCAGGTGACCGACGCCGCCAACACGGTTGTGGCCAGCGGCGCTTACGGCTCCGGCGTGCCGATCGTCTTCAACGGCGTGCAGGTGGCCGTGAGCGGTGCGCCGGTAACGGGCGATAGTTTTCAGATCAAGGACAATATCAACGGGAGCGGTGACAACCGCAATGCGTTGCAGATCGCCGCGCTGCTTGCCAAACCCATTCTCAGTGGTGGTACGGTGTCGCTCAGCGACAACGTCGGCCGGATGGTCAGCAACATCGGCGTGCAAACCAGCCAGGCGCAGAGTGGGCGGGACGCGCAGCAGATCGTCCTGAACGATGCGAACAGCGCGGTCACCAGCGTCGCTGGCGTGAATCTCGATGAGGAAGCTGCCAACCTGATGCGCTTCCAGCAGGCCTACCAGGCCGCGGCCAAGGTCATTGGCGTCGCCAACACCCTGTTTCAAACACTTCTGAACGCGACCCACTAAGTCATGCGCATCGCCACCTCGGCCATTTACCAGTTGAAGGTCCGGGCCCTGCTAGACCAGCAGGCCGCACTCGCCAAGACCCAAAGCCAGATCGCCACCGGCCTGCGCGTGCAGACGCCGGCGGACGATCCAGTGGCGGCCGCGCAGCTGCAGGAGTTGGCGCGGGCGACGGCGCAGGAGGAGCAGTTCGCCAAGAACAGCACTGCGGTCACCGGGCGTCTGCAGACCGAAGAGCAGGCGCTCGCGGATGCCGGCTCGGTGATTCAGCGGGCGCGCGAACTGGTGGTGCAGGCCAATACCGCCACTCTCAGCGACGGCGATCGCAATTCCATTGCCACTGAACTCAAGGCACGGCTCGATGAACTTCTGAGCATCGCCAACCGCCGCGACAGCAACGGCGAATACCTGTTCGCGGGCTATTCGGGCGGCACGCAGCCGTTTGCGCGCGGCGCCAGCGGCACCGTGGGTTACTCCGGCGACAGCGGCGCGCGTTCGGTCCAGGTTGGCACCGGCCTGTTCGTGCAGGACAGTGACACCGGCAGCCGCCTGTTCATGGAAATCGCTGCGGGCAACGGGCTGTTTACCACCGGCGCCAGCGCCGCGAATACCGGGAGCGGTGTCATCGACGCCGGCTCGATCACCAACCGCGCCGCCTGGGTCCCGGGCGCCTACTCGTTGACCTTTACCACTGGCACCACGTGGCAGGTGACCGACAGCAGCAGCGCGGTAGTCGCCAGCGGCAATTATGCGAGCGGCGGCGCCATCGCCTTCAACGGTGTGCAGTTGAGCATTACCGGTGCGCCCGCTGCCGGCGACACTTACAACGTGGCCAGCGCCGGGACGCGCGATATTTTCAGCACCCTCGGCGGCATCATCACGACGCTGCAGGGTGGTGCCAGCAATGACGCGCTGCGCGCACAGCTCAATTCCGCACTTAATGGTTCGCTACAGCAGCTCGACCAGGCTTCCGAGCAACTCCTTACGGTGCGCTCGCAGGTCGGGGCGCGGCTGTCGACGCTGGACGACGCCGACAACACCCGCCAGACCGAGCTGACCAATCTGCAGACCAGTTCCGGTCAGCTCGGCGGCCTCGACTACGCCGCGGCGGTCTCGAAGATGAGCCAGCAGACGGTGGCGTTGCAGGCGGCGCAGCAGTCCTTCGCCTCGATCGCGAAACTGTCGCTGTTCAAC
>JAYUZI010000024.1:0-4099 GCA_043751915.1 Gammaproteobacteria bacterium
TCGAACATGCCGTGCGAGAGCGCCACGGCGGTCGACATCGCAATCACATCGCGGCTGAACAGCGAGAGCTCCATGCCGGCCTGTCCCTGAGTGACGCCGTCGCACATCGCCGGCACGCCGCCCGCGACCTGCGCTGTGGCGCCGGCCTCGCGCGCGGCGGCGCGGATCACGGCCGGGTAGCGCTCGAAGGGCTGGTGCGCCGAGAGCATGTCGTTGAATGCGGTGACGATGCCGATATTCGGCCACTTGAGTTGGCGCAACGCGTCCTTATCGGTGGTCGGCGCGGCCGCGAATCCGTGCGCGAGGTTCGTGCAGCTCAGTCGCCCACGGGCGCTGCCGTCGCGCCCCGCCGCGGCCATGCGCTCGAGGTAGTCGGCGCGAGTGTCGTGGCTGCGCTCGCAGATGCGCTCGGTGACCTTGAGAACGGCGGCTTGCAGAAGTGGGGCTTTTCTCACGACGCGTAGTAAAACTCCATCAAGAGTCTTTGGCAAGTACTCTTTGTCATAATAAGCAATAGCCCATAACAACCTAAATCAACAATTAAAAATGTCTTTGCCAGACCGGGCTACTGGATATATAGTAGTTTAACTACATCGATAACGTGCCATTGGCCGGAGGTGAACGGTGCAGGTGCTCGACCCATTTGAGATCGTGCTATTTGGCGGCACCGGCGACCTGGCCATGCGCAAGCTCATTCCGGCGCTGTTCCAGCGCTTCGTCGCCGGCCAGTTTGATGCGCGGGCCCACATCCTGGCCGCGGCCAGCAGTGCGCTGACGCGCGAGGCGTACATAGCGCGTGCGCTCGAGCATTGCCGCGAGCATGTGGCTGCCCCCGAATTCAGCGAGGCGCGCTGGACGGAGTTCGCCGCCTGCCTCGATTACCAGCAGGTTGATGCGACGCGGATTGAGGATTTCAAGGCACTCAAGGCGCGCATCGCCGATCGTGACGAGCAGACGCGCGTGTGGTTCCTGTCCACCTCGCCGAGCCTGTACATCGCCACCGCCGCCAACATGGCCGCCGCCAATGTGGTCACGCCGAACGCACGCGTGGTGCTCGAGAAGCCGCTGGGCACCGATCGCGCCTCCGCCGCGCGCATCAACGAGCAGGTGGCGCAGAGCTTTGCCGAGCAGCAGATCTACCGCATCGATCACTACCTGGGCAAGGAGCCGGTGCAGAACCTGCTCGCGCTGCGCTTCGGCAACGCCTTTTTCGAGCCGCTGTGGCGGCGTGGCCGCATCCGGCACGTACAGATCACGGTCGCCGAGCAGTTGGGCGTGGAGGGCCGCGCCAAGTTCTACGACGAGACCGGCGCCATGCGTGACATGGTGCAGAACCACATGCTGCAGCTGCTGTGCATCCTGGCGATGGAGCCGCCCGCCAGCTCCGATGCTGATACGGTGCGCGACGAGAAACTCAAGGTGCTGCGCGCGCTCCGCCCGATCGATGATGAAACCGTGGACCAGAAGACCGTACGCGGCCAGTACAAGGCCGGCAGCATCGAGGGCGCCAGTATCATCGGTTACGCCGATGAGGTCGGCGTGCCCGAGGGCAGCCAGACCGAGACTTTCGTGGCCATCAAGGCGGAGATCGACAACTGGCGCTGGGCCGGCGTGCCCTTCTACCTGCGCACCGGCAAGCGGCTACAACAGTCGCTGGCCGAGATCGCCATCACCTTCGACGATGTGCCGCTGTCCATTTTCCAGAATCGCGCGCAGGACGCGCCGAACCAGCTGGTCATCCGATTGCAGCCGGATGAGAGCATCACGCTGACGATCCTGGCCAAGGCCCCTGGTGACGCGATGCGCCTGCGTCCTGTGAATCTCGCGCTCGACCTGGGCGAGAGCTTCAAGGAGCGGCCGCTGTCCGCTTATGAGCGGCTGCTGATGGACGTGGTGAAGGGCAACCTGACGCTGTTCATGCGTCGCGACGAGCTCGACACGGCCTGGAGCTGGATCGATCCGATCCGCGCCGGCTGGGCGCATACCGGCAACCCGCCCAAGACTTACGCGGCGGGCAGCTGGGGACCGGCTGCAGCCACCGCGCTGATCGGTCGCGACGGCTATGCCTGGCGCGACGAGACCTGAACCGCGCGAACTGCGCGCCGCCGACGGCGAAGCGCAGGCCGCAATATTGGCGGCGGCGATTGCCGCCGACCTCGCCGTCGCGCTGGCGCGTCGCCCCAGCGCCAGCCTCGTGGTCTCGGGCGGCCGCACGCCCGCAGTGATGTTCGCCCACCTGGCGCGCCAGGCCATCGACTGGTCGCGCGTGCAGATCACGCTGGCCGACGAACGCTGGGTGCCGCTCGGCGATCCGGCCAGCAACGAGTCGCTGGTGCGCGCCTCGCTCCTGCACGGGCGCGCTGCCGTGGCGCAATTCATTGGCATGAAGAACGAGGCGCCCACGCCTGCGGAGGGCGCTGCGCGTGCCTGGAGCGCGATCGGCGCCATGTCGCGGCCATTCGATGTGGTCGTGCTCGGCATGGGTGATGACGGGCACACGGCGTCGCTGTTTCCGGGCGGCACGGGCCTGGCCGCGGCGCTGGACGCCGACGCGCCGCCCGCCTGCGTCGCCATGCAGGCGGCAGTGGCGCCGCTCCCGCGCCTGTCGCTCAATCTCGCCTCGCTCCTGGGCTCGCGGCGCATCTGCCTCCAGATCAGCGGGGCGCGCAAATGGCAGGTGTACCAGCGCGCCCTGGCCGCGGGGCCCGTCGGGGACCTGCCGGTGCGCGCAATCCTGCGCCAGGGCGTCGTGCCGGTCGATGTCTACTGGTGCCCGGACGCGCCCTCGGCAGGCGCGCCATGAATAGCCTGGAGCGCAGCGTGACGCCGACCGTGAACGAGGGCGGTTGGCTCAAGTTCCTGATGAGCGCACGCGAGCGGCTGCCGGCCGCCGAACGGCGGGTCGCCGACCTGGTGCTCGAACGTCCGCACGAACTGCTGAAGCTCTCGCTCGCCGCGGTCGCGAGCCAGGCGCAGGTGAGCGAGCCCACCGTAATCCGCTGCTGCCGCTCGCTGGGCTGCCATGGCTTTGCCGATTTCAAGATGCGCATGGCGCAGAGCCTCGCCAGCGGGCAGCTGTTCATGCACTCGGATGTGAGTCCGGGCGATTCGGTGGCCGAGATGGCGGCCAAGGTGTTCGGCAAGGCGGCGCGCACGCTCCTGCAGGTGCGCAGTCAGCTCGATCCCTCGCGCCTCGAGACGGCGATCGCGCTGCTGTGCGCCGCGCGCCGCGTGGAATGTTATGGCCTCGGCAGTTCCGGCATCGTCGCCGCCGACGCGCAGCACAAACTGTTCAGGCTCGGGCTCCCCTCGGTGGCCTATTCCGACGCCCACGTGCACGGTATGGCCGCGACCATGCTGCGGCCGGGCGACGTGGTGATGGCCTTTTCTGCGAGCGGGCGTACCGTCGATCTGCTCTCGAGCGTCGATCTGGCGCGCGAGTCGGGGGCGGACGTGATCGGCATCACCGCGCTCGGCGCGCCACTCGCCGCGCGCTGCACTGTGGCGCTGGAGTTGCTGATCGACGAGGATACGGATATCTATACGCCCATGACCACGCGGCTCGCGCAGCTCACGGTGGTGGATACGCTGGCCGTCGGCGTGGCCTTGCGGCAGGGTCCGGAACTGCTGACGCGCCTGCAGCGTGCCAAGGAAAGCCTGCGCAGCAAGCGCGTGCGCGGTTTTGAATAGTTCAGAGGGAGTTAGCGCCATGTCCAGGGCAATCCGGCTTTACGAACACGGCGGCGCCGAGCGGCTCAAGTGGGAGGAATATCCGGTTGCTCCCCCGGGCCCAGGCGAAGTGCTGATCCGCCAGACCGCCGTTGGGCTTAACTACATCGACATCTACGTGCGCACCGGGCTCTATCCACACGCGCTGCCCACCGGACTGGGCAACGAGGCGGCGGGCATCGTTGCCGCCGTGGGCAGGAAGGTCAGGGGGTTCAAGGTCGGCGATCGCGTGGCCTACTACCTGGCCGCAGCCGGTGCCTACGCCGAAGAGCGCGTGCTGCCGGCAGACGAACTGATCAAGCTACCACGGGATATTTCCGATGAGCAGGCGGCGGCGATCATGCTCAAGGGCCTCACGGCCTGGTTCCTG
>JAYUZI010000025.1:0-6637 GCA_043751915.1 Gammaproteobacteria bacterium
GCCGCCCTGCGCGCGCGCATCGGCGCGCGCGGCGGCTGGATCGGGTTCGACGAGTACCTCGAGCAGGTGCTGTACGCGCCCGGCCTCGGTTACTACAGCGCGGGTGCCGCAAAATTCGGCGCCGCGGGTGATTTTATCACCGCGCCGGAACTCTCGCCGCTGTTCGGCGCCTGCGTGGCGCGGGCCAGCGCGCCGTTCCTCGCCGGCGGCGGCGACCTCCTGGAACTCGGCGCCGGTAGTGGCGCGCTCGCCAAAGTGCTGCTGCTGCGTCTCGACGAGCTCGGCGCGCTGCCGGAGCGCTATTTCATCCTGGAGGTGAGCGCGGACCTGCGCGAGCGGCAGCACACGCTGCTGCGCGCCTTGCCGCCGCCGTTGTACGCGCGGGTGCAGTGGCTCGATGCGCTTCCACGGCAGGCGCTCCGCGGCGTGATCCTGGCCAACGAAGTTGCCGACGCGCTGCCGTTCCAGTGTTTCACCGTGACGGCCGACGGCTACGCGGAGCGGAGCGTGGCGCTCGATGCGCACGGTGACCCGACCTGGGCCGAGCGGCCGGCGCCGGCTGCGTTGCAAGCCGAGCTCGTGCGCTTGGCGGCTTCATTGCCGGAGCCCCTGGCGATCGGCTACCACGGCGAACTGTGCCCGCGGCTGGGGTCGTGGCTCGCCAGTCTGGCGGCGGCGCTCGAATCGGGCGGCATCCTGTTGTTCGACTACGGGCTCAGCCGGCGGGAGCTCTACCATCCGCAGCGCGATGCGGGCACGCTGCGCTGCCACTATCGCCACCGCGCCCACGACAATCCCTTCCGGAACCCAGGCCTGCAGGACATCACCGCCTGGGTTGATTTCACGCGGCTCGCCGCGGCCGCAGCGGACGCGGGGCTGCAAGTGGCGGGCTACTGCACGCAGGCCGCGTTCCTGCTCGGCGCCGGAATCGACGCCGAACTGGCGCGCGCGGGTGACGACCTCGAGCGCGCGCGCCGCGCCAGCGAAGCGCGCCAGTTGCTGTTGCCCGGGGAAATGGGCGAGACCTTCAAGGCACTGCTGTTGACGCGTGGCGCCGTCGCCGACAGCGTCGCGTTCGCTATCCAGGACCTGCGCCGGCTGCTGTAACAACAGTTGCGGGTGCAGGCCTTGCCGCTAAGACCCCGGGAGGAGCCGCAGCGCTGCCAGCCGCCGCTGGCGCAGCCGCGCAGCAATGTCGGGGCCGCGTAGCGCCTGCAGCTCCGCGGCCTCCAGGCGCACCGCCGCGCTCGCGCGCACCGCCGCATCGACGCGCGTCGTAAAGTTCTCGATCGCCGCGTGCGACAACGATTCCGCCGCGGCGCGCGCGCGCCACACCTCGAGCCAGCAACCAAAGCGCTCGGGCCGCCGCCAGGCATCGGCCATTTCCAGGAGCGCGAGGAGCCATTCAGGATCAGCGGCCGCCTGTTCGGGCGGACGGGCACCAGCGCCGAGGTGTGCGCGGAGGCGCGCGGTGAGCGCGGCGAGCTCGCGATGCCCGCCGGGCACGCGCAGCCGCACGCACAGCGCTTCGATTGCGGTGGCGGGCATGGCGGCCAGCAGCGCGGCCCAGCGCGCCGGCGTGTCCGGCTGGCCGTCCGTGGTGACTACCGCCGTCGAGCGGTGGAGCGCGCTCAGCGCCGTGGCCAGGCCGGAGTGTGTCGCGAGTTCCGGCAGCAGCACCGCCAGCGCGCCGCAATCGTGCAGCACCTCGAAGGCGCGTTCGGGGCGGTCGGTAGCAAGCGCGAGCTCGAGTTCGCGCCACACGCGTTCGCTCACCAGCGCATCCGCCTCGCCCGAACGCACCATGGTGCGCATGAGTTCGAGCGTTTCGGGCGCCACGCTGAAGCCCAGATCGGCAAAGCGCGCGGCGAAGCGCGCAACCCGCAGGATCCGCACCGGATCCTCGCTGAACGCGGGCGAGACATGCCGCAGCAGGTGCGCGGCGAGATCGGCCTGGCCACCATAGGGATCAACAAGCTTGCCGTCGGCGCCGCGCGCCATGGCATTGATGGTCAGGTCGCGCCGCTGCAGGTCCTCCTCGAGCGTGACCGCGGGCGGGAACTCAGTGACGAAACCGCGATAACCGGGCGCCACCTTGCGCTCCAGCCGCGCCAGCGCGTATTCCTCGTGCGTATCCGGGTGCAGGAACACCGGAAATTCCCGGCCAACGGCCCGGTAACCGGCGCGCTCCAGTTCCGCGGGCGTGGCGCCCACGACCACCCAGTCGCGCTCCCGCACCGGGCAACCCAGCAGTTCATCCCGGACGGCGCCACCCACGAGGTAGACTTGCATCCGCACATGTTAACCGAGGCTCGTGCCCGCGCGTTTTACCGTCTTGCCGGAGCGGCGCTGCTGATGAGTGTGTTCAGTCTTTCTGGGTGCAGCGTGGGCTACCTGCTGCAGGCCGGCCATGGACAGTGGCAGCTGCTGCGTGCGCGGACACCGATTGACCGGCTGATCACCAGCGACTCGACCGATGCCGCGTTGAAGTCGCGCCTCGAGCTGGCGCGCTCGGCGCGCGAGTTCGCCAGTCGCGAACTGGGGCTCCCCGACAATCGCAGTTACCGCAGCTATAGCGCGCTCGGGCGGGCGTACGTGGTGTGGAACGTGGTGGCGGCACCGGAATTCTCCGTGGCGCCGATGCGCTGGTGGTTCCCGATCACCGGCTCGATTGCTTACCGCGGCTATTTTCGCGAGGCCAATGCCCGGCGCTTCGCGGCGGCGCTGGCGGCGCGCGGCTACGACACTTACGTGGGCGGGGTGAGCGCTTACTCGACGCTGGGCCGGTTTGCCGATCCGTTGCTCGACACGATGCTGCGCTACGGCGACCTGCAGCTGGTCGGCACGATGTTTCATGAGCTCGCTCACCAGCTCATCTACCTCAAGAGCGACAGTGAATTCAACGAGGCTTTTGCGATGAGCGTCGAGCGCGAGGGGGTGGCGCGCTGGCTGGAATCA
Source organism: Gammaproteobacteria bacterium (assembly GCA_043751915.1). GTDB lineage: Bacteria > Pseudomonadota > Gammaproteobacteria > Steroidobacterales > Steroidobacteraceae > FEN-1191. Next base: position 2,959 of record JAYUZI010000025.1, read on the forward strand.
GCCGGGCGCGGCGCGGAACTCGCTGCCTACCGCGAGCGCGCGCAGCAACAGGCACAACTGTCGCGGCTGCTGGCCAGCGGCCGGGCGCAACTCGCGTCGCTCTATGGCACGGGGTTGCCGGCCGTTGAAATGCGCCACCGTAAGCAGGCGTTGCTCGATGCCACTGCGAAGGCAGTGCGTGACTACGAGCGCCTGCAGGGCATACGCAGCGGCTACCAGGCATGGTTTGACGCCGGACTCAACAACGCCCATCTCGCTTCAGTCGCGACTTATTTCGATTGCGTGCCGGGATTCGAACGCTTGCTCGCACAGCAGGGCGGCAATCTGCCCGCCTACTACGCGGCGGTGCGCGCCCTGGCCCGCGGCCCAGCCACGGGACGCAGGGCGCTGTGTGCCGCTCTTTAGTTCACCTCGACGTTGACGCGCCGCGGCTCGGTCACCGGCACTTTCGGAATCACGACCTCGAGCACGCCATTGGTGTGCCGGGCCTTGATTTCCTCGGCGCGGGCGTTTTCGGGCAGCGTGAAGCGCCGCAGGAACTCGCCCTCGATGCGCTCAAGCCGTCCGTAACCCTTCGGGTTCTCGCGCTTCTCGAGATGACGGGCGCCGCGGATCGTCAACACGCCCTTGTCGGCCGTGACCTGAATGTCCTTGGCCGCTACTCCCGGCAGGTCCGCATGCACGATGAAGCGCTCCGGCTCTTCATGCACGTCAACGGACGGTGTCCAGGTGCCCGAGGGTTGAGCGGCGCTGTCGCCGATTGCCATCGAATCGCCGAACAGCTGGTCGATTTCGCGATGCAGCCGCCCCATCAGCCTCCAGGGTTCGTAATGCACAATGTTCATGATGCGAATCTCCGCTTTGATAGCCGCTTGAGTGCGGTGCTGACAACTGATGTGCGGCCATGGCGCGCCGCTTTCAAGACCGGAAGCGAAGCTGTGCATAAGCTGTTGGCGGGATGTGAGCCGGCAGTGCATACCAGATCTTGATTTTTCCCAGCTTGGGTAATTTGCCGCAGAGGTGCATTTTTTTTTCGCATCGTGCGGCTTGAATCTATGTAAGCTAATGAAATATATAATAAATAATAGTGACGCAACCGGCTTCCGCAATCTTGACCGCGCCGGCGGGCGTGTTTAGTCTCGCGCCTTACGACAACTATATCTTGTGGTCGCGGGAGCGGAGCGCCGCAGCGGATCAGGCCCGGTTTGCAAACCGGGCCTGGTGATCGCGCGCTGACAGGGGAGATTTTTTCAGAGATGAATTCAGTCGTGAAACTCGAGCACAAGGATGTCAACGCGATTCCCTTCCAGGAAGCCTCGCTCGACATCTGGGACCAGAAATACCGCCTGAGCGCCAAGGATGGCACGCCCATCGATGGCTCGATGGACGATACCTACAAGCGTGTCGCGCGTGCGCTGGCCGACGTCGAGCGAGCGGAGTTGCGTGAGCCGTGGTACGAGCGTTTCCTGTGGGCGCTGCGTCACGGCGCGATTCCAGCCGGCCGCGTCATCAGCAACGCGGGTGCGCTTGAGCACAAGCCGGCCACCTCGACCATCAACTGTACGGTGTCGGGCACGATCCGCGATTCGATGAACGACATCCTCGGCAAGGTGCACGAGGCCGGGCTGACGCTCAAGGCCGGCTGCGGCATCGGCTACGAGTTTTCCACGCTCCGGCCGCGCGGCGCCTATGTTTCCGGGGCCGGCGCCTACACCTCCGGGCCGCTGTCGTTCATGGATATCTACGACAAGATGTGCTTCACCGTGTCCTCGGCGGGCGGCCGGCGCGGCGCGCAGATGGGCACCTTCGACGTCGGTCACCCGGACGCGATGGATTTCATTCGCGCCAAGCGCGAGAATGGCAGGCTCCGCCAGTTCAATCTCTCGCTGCTGGTCAGCGACGAATTCATGCAGGCGGTGCGCGAAGATCGCGATTGGCGGTTGGCGTTCCCGATTGCAGCGGGTGAATTTGCCGCCACCGAGGCTGAGTTGCGCCCGCAGTTCGACGACCCGGAGAAATTCGTCTGGCGCGAATGGCCGGTGCACGAGGGCTACGTGGTCAACGCGGCCGGACTGGTCGCCTGCCGCGTCTACAAGAAGCTGCCGGCGCGGCGCTTGTGGGACGTGATCATGTCCTCCACTTACGATTTCGCCGAGCCGGGCTTCATCCTCATCGACCGCGTCAACGAGATGAACAACAACTGGTGGTGCGAGAACATCCGCGCCACCAACCCCTGCGGCGAGCAGCCGCTCCCGCCCTACGGCTCCTGCCTGCTCGGTTCGGTGAACCTGACGCGTTTCGTGCGCGACCCGTTCACCAAGCAGACCCACTTCGACTGGGACGAGTATCGCGAGGTGGTGCGCGTGTTCACGCGTGCGCTCGACAACGTCGTCGAGATCAACGGCCTGCCGCTCGAGCCACAGCGCCAGGAGATCACGCGCAAGCGCCGTCACGGCATGGGGTTTCTCGGCCTCGGCTCGACCCTCTCGCTGCTGGGCATGAAATACGGCTCGAGCGAATCGGTTCAGTTCACCGAAGACGTCTCGCGCGAGATGGCGCTGGCCGGCTGGGAAGCGGGGCTCGAGTTGGCGCGCGAGAAGGGACCGGCGCCGATCATGAACGAGGAGTTCACGGTCACGCAGGAAATGCTGCGCAAGCGCCCGGAGATGGAGCGCGACGGCTGGAAGGCCGGCGCGAAGATCCCCGGACGCCTCCTGCACGCGCGCTACAGCCGCTACATGCAGCGCATCGCTGGCATCGCACCGCAACTGGTCGAGCAGCTCGCGCAGGTTGGGGCGCGCTTCACGCACCATTCCTCGATTGCGCCGACCGGCACCATTTCGCTGTCGCTGGCCAACAACGCCAGCAACGGTATCGAGCCCTCGTTTGCGCATCACTATTTCCGCAACGTGATTCGCGCCGGCCGCAAGAGCAAGGAAAAGATCGACGTGTTCTCCTTCGAACTGCTGGCCTACCGCGAGCTGGTCAACCAGCGCGCCATGCCGGGCGCCACCAGCAGCGCCGAGGCGCTGCCTGAATATTTCACCACCACCGATGGGGTCTCGCCGCGCCAGCACGTCGATATCCAGGCCGCCGCGCAGAAGTGGATCGACTCCTCGATCTCCAAGACCGCGAACGTGCCGACCGATTTCCCCTATGAGCAGTTCAAGAACATCTATCTATATGCTCATGAGCAGGGTTTAAAGGGCTGCACCACCTTCCGTTTCAACCCTGAGGCCCACCAGGGGGTGCTGGTAAACCTCAAAGACCTGCAGAACACCACCTATGTGTTCACGCTGGAAGATGGCACCGAGCTCGAAGTGCGTGGTGACGAGCAGATCGAATACGACGGCGAGCACCACAGTGCCGCCAATCTGTTCGACGCCCTGAAAGAAGGTTATTACGGGAAACTGTGAGCATGAATACGCGTATCGACAAGCGCATCGTCAAGTTCCGGGTCCGCAAGCCCGAGGATGCGGCGCAGGCCGCCGCCAAGCTCGCCGCCGAAGCCACCATGAGCACGCATCGGGATGGCCACCGCTCCAAGGTGGTCGAACTGCACGAGAAAATCGAGCGCCCGGAGATGCTGATCGGCTCGACCTACAAGATCAAGACGCCGGTGACCGATCACGCCATGTACGTCACCATCAACGACATCCTGCTCAACGAGGACACCGAC
>JAYUZI010000026.1:0-3906 GCA_043751915.1 Gammaproteobacteria bacterium
TGTTGTCCTGAGCGACCTGAAAATGGGCGGCAGCGACGGCATGGACGTTCTGCGCACGACCCGCGCGCTGCATCCGACGACGGCCGTCATCCTGATGACGGCGTTCGGCACGGTGAACACCGCCGTCGAGGCGATGAAGATCGGCGCGTTCGACTACGTCCTGAAGCCGTTCGAGATCGAGGAGATGGAGGTCAAGATCGACAAGGCGCTCGAAGTCAAGCGCCTGAAGAACGAGATCGAGTACCTCCGCGACGCCCAGCAGGATCGCTACGACTTCGATCGCATCGTCGGCTCGAGCCCGCCGCTGCAGCGGGTGCTCGACATCGTCAAGAAAGTCGCCAAGAGCAACACGACCGTGCTCATCCGCGGCGAAACGGGGACGGGCAAAGAGCTCATCGCCGGCGCGATTCATCACAACTCGCTGCGGACGGCGCGCAACTTCGTGAAGGTGAACTGCGCGGCGCTGCAGGAGAACCTGCTCGAATCCGAACTGTTCGGACACGAGAAGGGCTCATTCACCGGCGCCGACAGCCTGCGGCGCGGGCGCTTCGAGCAGGCGGACGGCGGTTCGCTGTTTCTTGATGAAATCGGCGACATGTCGCCGCCACTACAAACGCGGCTGCTGCGCGTGTTGGCCGAAGGTGAGTTCTATCGCGTCGGCGGGCAACAACCGATCAAGGTTGACGTGCGCGTCATCGCCGCCACGCACCAGGATCTCGAGGAGCGTTCACGGCAGGGAAGATTCCGCGAGGATCTGTTCCATCGGCTCAACGTGATCCGCATCGAGCTGCCACCGCTCCGTGCACGCCGCGAGGACATCCCCGACCTGCTGCGCCACTACCTGCAGCTGGCCGCGCAGGAGCTCGGCGTGGAACCGAAGACGCTGGTCGCGGCCGCGGTCGAAAGACTGGCGGCCTACGACTGGCCGGGGAACGTCCGCGAGCTGGTGAATTTCTGCCGCCGCGCGACCGTGCTGGCGCCGGGCAGCGAGATCCGTACGGCGGACCTGCCCGGTGTCGTGAGCGGCGTAGCGCCGGGCGGCCGCGTTCACGCAGACTGGAAAGCGTTGCTGGCTGAGTGGGCGGAGCGTCGGGCGGCGCTGCCCGGCGGCGCACCGATGCTCGACGAGGCCCTGCCGGATTTCGAGCGCACGCTGATGCGCGTGGCGCTCAAGCATACGCAGGGTCACCGGCAGGAAGCGGCGCGTCTGCTCGGCTGGGGGCGCAATACGCTGACGCGCAAGCTCCGTGAACTCGGCATGGATGATACGGAGCCCGGAGTCTGAGTCGCGGCGCCCCGCGGTGCTATTTCAGCTGACGCGGCGGGCGCCAAGGAGCCCCGTGGTGAATGCGGTGCCGAGCAGCGTCACCGCCATGCCGGCGACGATGCGCGGCGTGATCGCTTCATGCAGGAACAGCGCTCCCCACAGCACGCCGAAGACCGGAATTACGAAGGTGACGCCGGTGAGCGCTGTGGCGCTGATGCGGGTTATCAGCCGGTAATAGAGCAGGTAGGCGCAGCCCGTGCAGATAGTCGCCAGTACGCCCACGGCCAGCCAGTCAGTCGGCGGCGGGGTTTGCGCGGGCCACAGCCAGATGCCCACCGGCGCCACCATGATCGCCGAGGCCAGCATGCTGCCCGCGGCCGGCAGCATCGCCGGCTGGCCTGCGAAGTAATGCTTGCCGAAGTGCGCACCGCTTCCATAGCAGGCCGAGGCGCCCAGCGTCGCCAGCACGGCCCAGCCCGTGCCGCCGGCACTGAAATCAAAATGATCCCAGGCGAGTACCGTCACGCCGCTGAAGCCCAGCAACAGGCCCAGCATTCGCGCCATGCTCAAAGGATGACGCCACCACAGCCCATCGATCGCGACCGCGAACATCGGCACGGTCGCGCCGAGGATCGCGCAGAACCCGGCCTGCAGGCGCAACATCGAGAAGGCCAGCAGGCTGAAGGGCAGCGCCGAATTCATCGCTGCGAGCAGGAACAGCGCCGGGGCATTGCGGCGCAGCAGTGGGCGGATGGGCGCTCGCAGCAGCCAGGGCAGGAAGAACAGCGCCGCGCCGGCCAGCCGCAGCATCACCATCGGCAGCGGGCCGAAGCCCGGCGCGGCGATGCGCATGAACATGTACGAGGAGCCCCAGATTGCCGCCAGCAACAGGAAGCGCAGCAGGTCGGCCTGTGCCATGCGCGGGTCAGCTGGACGGCGGCGGTGCGGCCGGTGTGCTGTCGCGGGGAATGAAAATCCACAGCAGAATGTAGAACAGCAGCCCGATGCCGAAGTACAGCACGCTGATGGAGAAGATCACGCGCCACGCCCAGGAAGGCAGCCCGGTGTGCGCGCCGAGCCCGCCGCAGACGCCGCCGATTACGCGGTCGGTAGCCGATAGACTCAGGTGCTGCAGAAAACTGTTGTGGGCGCTGGCCGCGCCGCCGCCCAGCGCGCGCGCCTTGGCTTGCGCATATTCGGCTTCGCTGAGCGCGCCGCGCTCGCGCAGTGACTGGAGACGTTCAAGTTCGTCGGTGACACTCATGATTGTTTACCTCGTTAAAGTACCGACCAGTTGTTGCAGGTTCTCCAGCCCGTTTTCGGCCAGCCAGGCGGCGATGCCTTGATTGATCCGCGGGCACAGCAGCGGTTCGTAGAACAGTGCCGTGCCGACGCCCACCAGGCTGGCACCGGCAATGATGAACTCGAGTGCATCGCTGGCGTTGCTGATGCCGCCCTGGCCGATGATCGGAATGCCGTGCGGGCCGGCGACGTCGTGCACTTCACGCACCTTGAGCAGCGCAATCGGCTTGATCGCCGGGCCCGACAGCCCGCCCTGCACATTGCCCAGCACGGGAGCGCGGGTGCGCAGGTCGATCGCCATGCCGGTCACCGTGTTGATCACGGCGAAGGCGTCGGTGCCGGCCTCGATGCAGCGGCGGGCGTTTTCGCGGATGTCGGTCTGGTTGGGCGACAGCTTGGTGATCAGGGGCTTGCGCGTAACCGCGCGGCAGGCGGCCACCACACGCGCCGACATCTCCGGTACATTGCCGAACTGCACTCCGCCTTCCTTGACGTTGGGGCAGGAAATGTTGATCTCGATGGCATCGATCGGCGAATCATCGAAGCGGCGCGTGACCTCGACGTATTCCTCGATGGTCGAGCCGCAGGCGTTGGCGAAGAAGCGCGTCTCGCTGAAATCGAGCGTCGGCAGAATGTTTCGCACCACCGCGTCGACGCCCGGATTCTGCAGGCCGATGGCGTTGAGCATGCCCTCATATGTTTCCGCGACCCGATGCGGCGCGTTGCCGAGCCGCGCCGTTCCGGTCGTGCCCTTGAGCACGATGGCGCCCACGTCGCGGTTCGAAAAACCCTCGACGCGCGTGTATTCCTCGCCGAAACCCACGCAGCCCGAGAGCAGCACGATCGGCGAGCTCATCTTCAGGCCGCAGAAACGGGTGACCAGCGACGCGGCGGGCGGCGTGCTGGGTGACATGGCGGGCGCGGCGGTCATGGCCGGTAATTATCACCCGAAATACCGCCATGTTTGAGGTGATTCTCTACCAACCGGAGATCCCACCGAACACCGGCAACATCATCCGTCTGTGCGCCAACACCGGCTCGCGGCTGCATCTGATTGAACCGTTGGGTTTCAGCCTCGAGCAGCGGGAACTGCGCCGCGCCGGGCTCGACTACGCCGACCTGGCCAGCGTGCGCGTGCATCACACCCTGGCAGCCTGCCTGGAGGCGCTCGGCGGCGCGCCACTGTACGCGGTGGAGACCACGGGCGAGCGGCGCTACAGCGAGGTGGCGTTCCAGCGCGGCGATGCCCTGCTGTTCGGACCCGAGACGCGAGGGCTCCCGCCAGCGGTGCTGGTTGGAATCGCACACGACCGAATCCTCGGCATACCGATGCGCAA
>JAYUZI010000027.1:0-2884 GCA_043751915.1 Gammaproteobacteria bacterium
GGAAAACGTCGTTTGCTTCATCAGGCTACAGGCCTCACCGATCATGCTCACTGCACACATTATCGGTCATTCCATAGACCCTGTGCAGAGCTTCCCTAGGTGTCGGGGCCCTCTCCAGCGCAGCTTGACGAGGCGGCGATCCGTCGCCTGCTGCGGCCCCGCAGCATCGCACTGATCGGTGGCGGCTGGGCGGACGCGGTCGCCGCTGGCAACCAGGTCATCGGCTATCGCGGGCAAATCTGGCGTGTGCACCCGAATCGGAAATCCACGGCGCAATGCACCTACTATCGCTCGGTCGATGAACTGCCCGGCGCGCCCGACCAGGCCTTCATCGCCGTGCCCGCGCGTGAGGCTGTCGGCGTGGCCGCCGCCCTGGAGCGGCGCGGCGCCGGGGGCTTCGTGTGTTTCGCATCCGGTTTCTCCGAGCTCGGCACCGACGCGGGCCGGGCGCTTACGGCTGCCCTGGTCGAGGCCGCGCCGATGGTGCCCTTCTTCGGACCCAACTGCTACGGCATTGTCAATTTCTTCGACCGTTGCGCGCTGCTGCCGGACCAGGTCGTGGGTCCACCGCTCGATCGCGGCGTCGCGCTCATCTGCCAGAGCGGCACTATCGGTCTGACCCTGACTTTCAACGGCCGCAATGTGCCCATCGGCTATCTGTTCACGGTCGGCAACCAGACCCGGCTGGCGGTCGAAGACCTCATCGAGATGCTGTGCAGCGACGCACGCGTTACCGCCTTCGGTCTCTACGTCGAGGGCATCAAGGATTTCGGCCGTTTTGCCCAGGCCGCGCAACGTGCGCGGGCCGCCGGCAAACCGATTGCGCTGGTGAAGGCCGGCCGCACCGCGGCCGCGGCGCGCACCGCGCACAGCCACACCGGCGCCCTGACCGGCGCCGATGCCGTGTTCGATGCCTTCTGCCGCCAGGCTGGCATTGCCCGCTGCGAAACGCTGAGCACGCTTTGCGAAGCGCTCAAGGTGCTGCACGCGGGCGGCCCGCTGCCCGGGCGTCGTGTGCTGGTGATGGGCTTTTCGGGTGGTGATATTGCGATGACCGCCGATGTAGCTCGTCATACGGGCCTGAGCTTTCCGGCTTTCAATCCGCAACTGACCAGGCAGCTGCGTGAGCTGCTGGGCGAACGTGTCACGATCGGCAACCCCTTCGACGTGCATACCTACGCCTGGTTCGATCTGCCGCGCCTGCGCACGCTGTTCGACACCGCAATGAGCTGCGGCCTGGACGCCGTGGCGCTGATGCTCGATTGCCCACCGGAAACCGCAGACACCACTGCTTTTGCAAACGTCATCGGTGAATTCATCGGCGCTGCCTCGGCGCCGGGTGTTTCGCGTGCCGCCTTGCTCGCGTCACTTCCGGAGACGATTCCCGCGACGATACGCGCGCAGTGCCTGGAGGGCGGGGTCGTGCCCCTGCAGGGCCAGCGCGAAGCGCTGGAAGCGCTTGACCTGACCGGCGCGATTGGCGAGGCCTGGCGGAGCGAAGCCACCGTGGCACTGCGGCGGCCCGCGGCACCGCCCGCTGCTCTGCGCACGTTGTCCGAGTTCGAGGCCAAGGCCGCACTGGCCCGGTTCGGGATCGTGATTCCGCGCTCGCTCCGGGTGCCCGTTGCCGAGGCCGTGGCCACGGCGGCGACGCTGCAGTTTCCGGTCGTGATGAAGGTTGCCGCGGAGGCTATCGCCCACAAGTTCGACGTCGGCGGCGTGATCCTGAACATCAGAAATTCCGCCGAGGCGGCCGCGGCAGCGATGCGGCTGGCAGCCCTTGCGGGCACCGTGCTGGTCGAGGAGATGATCGTCGATGGCGTGGCCGAGATCCTCGTGGGCGCCATCGTCGACCCGCAGTTCGGGCTCACGCTGGTGGTGGGCGCCGGCGGCGTGCTGACCGAGCTGCTGCAGGACACGACCCAGCTGTTGCCGCCGTTTACACGTCCGGGGATTCAGGCCGCCCTGGAGCGGCTCAGGGTTTACCGTTTGCTCCAGGGGTTTCGCGGTAAGCCCCCCGGCGATGTGCCGGCGCTCGTCGATGCCATCCTCGCGGTTAGCCGCTATGCTGAGGTCAATCTCGATGTGCTGGCGGAACTCGACGTTAATCCAATCATTGTCCGGCCCGCAGGTGCTGGCGTCGTCGCAGTTGATGCGTTGATACGAATTGCCCAGGAGAACTCAAGTCATGGCTAATGGAATCATCATCACGCGCGCCGGCGCAGTGCTCGAGGTCAGGCTGGATCGGCCGAAGGCAAACGCCATCGACCTGGCGGCCAGCCGGGCGCTCAACGATGCATTCAGTGCCTTTCGCGATGACCCGGAACTGCGGGTCGCCATCGTCACCGGCAGCGGTGAGAAGTTTTTTTCAGCCGGCTGGGACCTGAAAGCCGCTGCTGGCGGTGAGGCCACCGATTCCGATTGGGGTGAAGGCGGATTCGCCGGCCTGAACCACCCGCGCAACCTGAACAAGCCGGTGATCGCTGCGGTGAACGGCATCGCCTGTGGCGGTGGCTTCGAACTCATGCTCGGTGCCGACATCATCGTCGCCGAGGAGCACGCCACCTTTGCGCTCCCGGAAATCAACGTCGCCGTGCTGGCCGACGCCGGCACCATCAAGCTGCGCCGCCGCATTCCCTACCACGTGGCGGTCGAATTCCTGATGACCGGCCGCTGGATGGACGTGGCCGAAGCCAAGCATTGGGGCCTCGTGAACCACATCGTGCCCAAGGGTAACGCGCTGGCGAAAGCGCGCGAAATTGCGCAGCAATTGGCCGCAGGACCACCGCTGCTGTTCCCGGCCATCAAGCAGCTGCTCCGCCACAGCGAGACGGTCAGCGAGAACGAGGCATTCCGGCTGTATGACTCGCTCGACCTGGTGCAG
>JAYUZI010000028.1:0-2842 GCA_043751915.1 Gammaproteobacteria bacterium
ATCTCGCGCGACGCCGACCAGCAGCTGTGGTTGCTCGAAGCCCACCTGCACGCCGCCCGTTAGGGCTTGTTGGCACCGTCCGGAGGTAATATGCCCGGATCAGGGGCAGCACATGATTGAACAGTGTATTGCGTAGCACGTCAGCAGGCTGATGGTATCGAGCTCGCGCTGCGCGGTGAGTGGCGCGCAGCGGCGCTCGGCGCCATCCAGGCCGAGCTCGCGGCGCTGCCCCGCGGCGCCACTGGCCGGCTGCGGGTCGACGCCAGTGAGGCGCGCTTCGATCTCTCGGGCGCCTGGTTGCTGCATGACTACCTGGGCACCGCGGCCGCAGCCGGTGTGCAGGCGGAGTTTACCGGTACGCGGCCGCCGGCACTGGCGTTGATCGAGCGCACGCTGAGCGGCGAGCAGGCAAGTGGCCGCAAGGATGCCACGGAGCAGACCGTCTGGTTGGACCCGGCGGCAGCGGTAGAGGGGCTGGGGCGACGCGCAGTCGGAGCCTGGCGGCTGCTCGAGTCACTCCTCGAGTTCCTGGGCCGGGTAAGCTACGCATTCGGCCGCGCCGGTGTGCACCTGCGGCGCTGGCGGCCGACTTCGATCACGCGTCACGTGTACGACACGGGCATTACCGCGATACCGATCGTGGCGCTGATCGCCTTCTTGATCGCGGTGATTCTCGCCTACATGGGCGCGCAGCAGCTGCGCAAGTTCGGCGCCGACATCTTCGTCGTCGACCTGGTCACCGTGGGCGTGCTGCGCGAGCTCGGCGTGCTGCTCACCGCCATCATTGTTGCCGGCCGATCCGGCAGCGCCTTCGCGGCGGAGATCGGCGCCATGCGCCTCAACGAGGAAGTAGACGCGCTGCGGGCGATCGGCGTCGACCCGATCGAAGTGCTGGTGCTGCCGCGTGCTATCGGCCTGGTGATCGCGCTGCCACTGTTGACCGTCATCGCCGACGCCGTCGGACTCGTGGGCGGGGGGCTGCTGTGCCACACCTTGCTGGGCATGCCGCTGGCGCAGTTCCTCAACCGCGCCAATGAAGCCGTCGCCTCGACCACCTTCTGGGTTGGCCTGATCAAGGCGCCCGTGTTCGCGTTGCTGATCGCGCTGTCCGGCACCTGGTGCGGCCTGCGGGTGCGTGGCTCATCGCGCGATCTGGGCCGCTTGACCACGTTGGCAGTCGTGCAGGCCATTTTCTTCGTAATACTTGCCGACGCCCTGTTTGCCGTGCTGTTCATGGAGATGGATATCTGATGGCCGCTGTGGTTGAAGTGCGCGGCCTGGTCAACCGCTTTGGCCGCCAGACCGTGCACCGCAATCTCGACATGAGCGTCGAGGAAGGTGAGGTGTTCGGCATCGTCGGCGGTTCTGGCTCAGGCAAGTCCGTGCTGCTGCGCACGATCCTCGGACTCCAGGCGCCGAGCGCCGGCACGGTGCTGCTGGGCGGGCGCGATATCACCGGCATGGGCGCCGCCGAACTGCGCAGCGTCAAGGCTGGGTACGGCGTCACCTTCCAGCAGGGCGCATTGTTCTCCTCGCTCACTGTGCTGCAAAACGTACAGCTGCCGATGATCGAGCATCTGCAGTTGCCGCGCCGGACACTCGATGAACTCGCGCTGCTCAAGCTGCGGCTCGTCGGGCTCGGGCCCGACGCGGCCCGGAAATTCCCGGCCCAACTGTCCGGTGGCATGGTCAAGCGCGCGGCGTTGGCGCGGGCGCTGGCGCTCGATCCGCGCCTGCTGTTCCTGGACGAGCCCACGTCGGGGCTCGACCCGATCGGTGCGCAGGCCTTTGACGAGCTGGTGGTCTACCTGCAGCGGGAACTACAACTCACAGTGGTGATGATCACGCACGATCTTGATACCCTGTTTGGCACCTGCACGCGTGTCGGGGTGCTGGTCGACGGGCGCATGGTCACCGATACGATTGCCGGCATCGTCCATAATCCGCAGCCGTGGATTCATGCATACTTCCAGGGCCAGCGGGCACTGCGCCGGGGAGATCAACATGGAGCGTGAGGCCAATTACGTTGCCGTCGGCGCCTTCGTGCTGCTGGTGGCGACCATGGCCGCACTGTTCGTCTACTGGTACAGTGACGGCCGCGACCAGCGCGATTACACGCGCTATGAAGTGTATTTCGACGGTAGCGTGAGCGGCTTGTCGGCCGGCGGCCAGGTGCGCTACCTGGGCGTCGACGTTGGTCGCGTGGTGCGCATCAGGGTGGACCAGCGCGCTGCCGATCGCGTCCAGGTGATTATCGATGTCGACGCCAGCGCGCCAGTTTCCGAGCGGACGGTCGCGGTACTATCGCTGCAGGGCGTGACCGGACTCCTCTATATTGACCTGCAGCAACAACAGCCGGGCACGCCGAGCGAGCAGCTCATGGAACCGGTCCCGGGCGAACAATATCCGGTAATCCGCTCGATCCACTCGAATTTCGACCTGTTCCTGAGCAGCCTGCCGCAGCTGGCGGGCCGTGTCGGTGAGCTGGCGACGCGCGCCAACCGCCTGCTCTCCGACGATAACATCGTGGCGTTCAACCGCCTGGTCACCAATCTTGAGCGCACCAGCGGCACGCTGCCGCAGACCGCGCGCGAGGCCGGACAGCTGGTCGCGGAGCTGCGCGCGGTGACGGCCGACGCGCACACCGCCGTCGCCGACGTTCGGGCCGCGACCGCCACCGCGGGACCTGACCTGGCGGCGACCATGGCGCGGCTGCGGTTCACGGCCGACCATCTGGCGAGCGCGAGCGCACAGCTCGATGGTCTGCTGACGGAAGATCGTGGCGCGCTGCGCGGGTTCGTGCACCAGGGACTGCCACAGATCGAGGTGCTGGTGCGTGATG
>JAYUZI010000029.1:0-4901 GCA_043751915.1 Gammaproteobacteria bacterium
GTCAGCCCGTGGGCAAAGCGCTGCTCCAGCTGCACGTAGCCCGAATCGAAGTGCTCATGCCGTGCGCCCGTCGCGCCCTGCAGATCGACGCCGACGAAGTAGGCGGCGCCAACCACCCGCCAGGATTCGCGATCGATGTCCAGATATGCGCCGACCACGTCCTGACCGACGACCTGCGCGCCGAGCATCGCGCCCAGCGCCGCGTCGAACACGGGCGTGCGATGCCGGCCGAGGAGGATCCCCGCGCTACTGCTGCCGAGGTACTTCGGCAGGAATGAGATGCGCGCGGTTTCCGAGAGCCGGTGCCCGCCGTGGTTGACGCGCAGCACATCGATCGGACTGAGACCCTCCACGCCCAGCACGCTGCCGTAGCCAACGCCGAGGGAGAACTGGACTCCGGCGACGGCGCCGAGCGGACGGCGCGACTCCAGCAGCGTCCCGGCCAGGTGCTGCGGTATCAGTCCTTCTTCGTCTTCCCAGGCCTCGATCGCTGGGCGCGTGATCGCGGTCTGCAGGTAGTGGCCATGGTGCAGCTCGTTGTTCCAGGCACTCCCGGGCTGATGGAAGCGGCCGAGCCAGATCAGCGTGTCGGGCACCGGCTCGAAGCCGACCTGCAGGCGCTCCATGTCCTGCTCGTGCGGCCCGAGATTGAACTCGCCCATGGTGCGCCAGCGGCCGCGGTTGGCGGCGAACACCAGATCGGCGATGCCCCAGCTGTCCTCGCGCCGCTCGGGCCTGAGGTCCGCGCCGTCGTGGGCCACCCCCTGGAGACTGAGGAACAACTCGAAGTTGCCCATGCCGTGCATATGATCGTCCGACCACGCGGGCCACGGGGCCAGCAGGCAGACCGCGGCCAGGGCCGCAATGGATTTGGACAGGTAACGCACAACGCCTCCCACGGGCGGCCAGGGCAGCCGCCGGAAAGCAGCTACTTTAAACCGCCCTTACCCCCGGGCGCATTGCGGCAATCGGCGGCTGCGTCACACACTGGCGCGGCGGCGGCGCTGGCCGAACTCGACCGCCGACTGAAGAAGGCTGAAATCCGCCACAAAGCGGCCCGATGAGCTATATGGCACGGTTTACCCGGTCTGCCCGCGCGGATCTGGTCCAGCTGTACGACTTCCTCCTGGCAGAAGACTTAGCCGCGGCGCGGCGCGCGCGCGTATCGATCGGCAAGGCCATCGAGCTACTGGCCGAATTCCCATTTGCGTGCCGCAAGCACGACGACCGCTAGCCCCAGTGCTCAGCTCACGGTTTGGACGCTGGCCCGGCAGCGCCTGTCGGCCGGGTGTCGACCACGACCCCGGTATGGCGCTGCACCGGGATCGTCGGCCTGGCGAACTGGCTGTCGTTGACCTCGGGATTGAGGGCGATCTTCTCGATGATCATCTTGTCCGTGTTCTGGACGCTGGCGCCGCCCGTCTCGATCGTGAGTGGAATGAGCAGCCCCTCGAAGGCCTGGTAGTTGCGCAGGTACACCGACACGACGACGGTTGCACCGGCCACAGTGTGCGATTCCCGGTCATAGCGCAGTTCCAGGAAACTGTGCGCATCGATCCACTCATCGCGCATCTGGCCCGAGGGGAGCGTGACCTTGAGGTGATAGGCCCGGTGCCCGTCCACCGAATCCATGCCCAGCAGGCGGACCTTTACGCCTTTGGCCTTCGGGTCGAACAAGGGGCCGTCGAGCCCGACCGCGTCGCGGGCAAACCTGATTTCCTCCTCGCTGTACTCCTTCACGTCGGGAACCCCCGAGGCCGTGGGTATCATCTTCCAGCCCTTGCTCCCGTCGAACACGCGCACCGAGCGCTGGCCCTGGGCCATAACCTCGAAGCGCGTCGCATCGGGCCGCCGGAACAGCATCAGGAACGGCGTCTTGGAAATGCCGCCGGCACCGGACTCGATGCGGCCGGTCCAGCCCATGCTCTGGATCTTGCGCCACGCGTCCGCCCCGCCGCGGGCCGCGACGTGCCGATCGAGGATCTGCTGCACCGTGAGCGCGGCGCTGGCACCGGCCCCCGCAACCTCGCCCGTGGCGGCTCCTGCTGCCATCGCCGTCAGCGCCAGGGCGCCGGTGAGTAGCCAAGGAATCATCCGCTTCATTGCCTGAACTCCTTAAGGTGTCGAACTCGTCGGAGCCGCCACGGTGCCTGCCACAGCGCGCAGCTGGGCATCGAGGGCCTCGCGCAGCTGCGCGGCGCTCAGTGGGCCGCGATTGGCGCTCAGCACGGCGCCGAGCGTGCCGGTGGGGCCGATGATATACGTCAGCGGCAGCACCTGCGGTGCGCCAAAGCCATTGACCGGGGCCTCGGCCAGGAGCCCAGTCAGATAACTCAGGCCAGCGGCGGCTTTCACGGCGTCCTTCCGGTCATGGCGGTCATCGGCGCTCAGGCCCACCACCACCACGCCACGATCGCGGTATTCGCGTTGCACAGCATCCAGGAGCGGCATTTCACTGCGGCAGGGGCCACACCAGCTGGCCCAGAAATTCAGCACCACGACCTTGCCTCGCAGCGTACTTAAGTCAAACGCCCCGCCATTGAAACTCCTTGCGACGAGCGCGGGCGCCGGCCGGCCCACTTCAGGAGCCGCGGCCACCACCGCGGTCACGGCCAGCCCGGCCGCCAGCAGCGCCATGCCCGCGAGCCCGCGCCAGGCTCCGCCACGCTCAGAGGCGATAGCTGACATTGAGTTTCCACATGGCATTGGCGAACAGCTGGTTGCCCCGCGCGTTGGTATACAGGGGCAGGGCCACGTCGGCATAAACCCGCGTGTCGCCTTTCCCCACTTCGATACCGGGCGAGACCAGGAGGCGCGAATAGCCGGTATCGGCGGTCAGTGCATCGGCGCCACCATCCGGCCGGCGATACACAGCGCGCAGCTGCCCGACCGGCGAGAACTTCCAGGCGGCGTGCGTCGACCAACCCTCGAAGTACACGCCCGCCACCGCAACCCCTTCTGCGCCTGGGCGATAGTTTTTCTGGTGTGAGATCGGCTGGTCCCACTGCGCCTGCAGGAAATACGTCCAGCGATTGTCGGCCGTGAGCCGCCCGAGGCGATAGCCGCCAAGCAGCAGGTCCGTGCTGCCGCTCCCGATCTGGGTGTCGGCATCGAACCCTGGATAGCGGGTGTCGCCATTGGCGAGCTTGAGGCCGAAAGTCACACCGCTCGACATGTCGGCCGACAAGCCCGTGTACGCGCCCTTGATGCGGATGTCGCCCACCGCGCCGTGCGTGAAATCGACCCGCTTGCCCGTGTCCCCATCGGTGGTCTGGAAGTAGCGATCCCAGTACGGCACCTCGACCGACACGCCCCAGGAACGGTTGAACTGGTATTGCCCGCCAACCGTATAGAAGCTCGAACGAATCGCCTTGTCCGGGTTAGCCGCAGCCGGCGCGCTCGAGGTGCCGCTGCGGTTGTGGCTCTGGTCGAGATAGTCGTATTCGATGAACAGCATGCCGCCCGCGTGGCTGGCGTACATCGAACTTGTGCCGACATCGAAGATGCCGCAACCGCAGGCGCACGCCATACTCAGGCCTGGAAAGGCCAGGGACAACAAAGAGTAACGCAGATATCGAAGAATCATGTTGATCTCCCGCAAGAATCCGTTGGCGCAGCCCGATCCCATGAGACCGGTGCCGCGGGCGCAATCAGGTCTTTTCTATGCGAGAGCGGGAGGACCGCGCGGCGCGTGGTGCCGAAGCGGCGGAGCGGCAGGAACGGAAGCGACAGCGCCGGCGCGCGCCGGAGGGAGCCAGAGGAAGTAAGGCTCGGCGGGCGATGGCGCCTGCGCCAGGAGCGCGGCGCCCGAGGCGAGCGCGAACGGACACTGTTGCGAGGCGAGCGCGGCATGGGCCGCATGATCGACCGTGGCTGCGTGCTCGGCCCCAGGGCCGTGAATCATTTCGGCCATGGTCGGCATGCCTGGGGGGTGATGCATGCCGGCCGGGCACATCACCAGGCGCACCTGGCCCTCGACCGCGGCGAGCATGAAGCCCGTGGGCACCAGCGCCTTCAGGCCGAAGGCCAGCAACGCCAGCGCGCCGATCCAGCGGCGGGCGGCGCGCGAACGATGGATGGCCTGAAGCGACATGGCTATCCGCCGATGGCCTTGCGCAGCTCGCTGGCGTTCACCGACTCACCGCCGTCCTGCGCCATCAGGTGGTGGTTGAGCGCAAAGCGCGTGATGTCCGCCGCGTTGTGGAGCGAGAGCTTGCGCATCAGGTTGGCGCGATGCTTTTCGATCGTCTTGACACTGAGGTTCAGCTCTCTGGCCACGGACTTGTTCGAATGGCCCGAGGCGATGCGCGTGAGCACCTGCCGCTCGCGCGCCGTGACCGAGTGCAGCGGGTCCTGCGTGGCACCGGGCTCGCCGCGATGCAGGTAGGTCGCCAGCACCCGCGAGGCCACCGCCTTGCACAGGAATTGCTGCCCCGTTGCCACGGTACGAATTGCGGCGATCAATTCGGCATGGCCGGAATCCTTGAGCACATAGCCGTCGGCCTTGGCATCGAGCCCCGCACGGATGTATTCCTCGCTGGCGTGCGCGGTGAGCAGGACGACGCGCGCGGCGGGACACACCTTGCGCAGCTCGCGCACCAGCAGGAGCCCCGAGCGCCCCGGCAGGCCAATGTCGGTGAGCACCACGTCGGGTTGCAGCCGGTTGGCGAGGTCTACGGCTGCTTCAAAGGTGCCCGCCTCCCCGACCACGTGCATGTCGGGCTGCAATTCCAGGAGCGAACGCAGTCCCTCGCGCAAGATCGTGTGATCGTCGACCAGGAGCAGGGACAACGGCGTCTGTGAGACACCCGCGACCGCAACCGGCGCAGCGGCGTCCGAAAAATCGACGTCGGCACGAGCCGACGCGGCAGCTGCGGGTTTTCTGGTCAAGTATTCGATCT
>JAYUZI010000030.1:0-7118 GCA_043751915.1 Gammaproteobacteria bacterium
GATTTTGGTGGCTCGGTCCCCAGGCTCGCCAAGGCGAGCGGGGCCGGAACCTGGTCGCCCAGCTATCTCGATCTCGCCGCACCCCTGGTGGCGGAGGCGCACGCACTCGGGTTGGCGGTGGTGCCCTGGACGGTCAATGAGCCGGCGCAGATGCAGCGGCTCCTGGCGATGGGCGTCGACGGCATGATCAGCGATCGCCCGGATCTGCTGCGCACGGTCTTGCGGGAGCACGGCATGCTGCTGCCTGCCGCATGCCCTGGCGTGGACGATTGAAGATGTCGGCGCCGAAACTCTTGAGGCCCGGTTGTGCCGCAAATCCCAGGTGCTTCAGACCGAAGATGTCCTCGATGCTCCGCAGCAGGGAGTAGTGGTTGTAGTCGGTCGTGGTGACCGTGCCTGGCCGTATGAAGGGCGAGAGCAGCACGGCCCCGATGCGGCCCCCGCCGGGTCCCATCATCCCGGGGCCGTTCATTCCCGGCGTCGCGAGCGCCGGGTCTGCCTGGTAAGGGCGAATGTTGGGGCCCGATGGCTCGTTGCAGCAGGCCGCGGCTGCCCCCGCGGCCATGCTGACCACGTTGCCCGCATCATCGTAGGTCTCCGCCATGCCGGACTCGTCAAAGGTGACGATAAGCAGGCCGTCGCGCCGGTACGCCGCTGACGCCAGGATCTGCGGTACCAGCTGACGCAGGAACGTATCCGCAGACACAAGTCCGCCCGGTTCACCGTTGACGCAACTCGCGCTGCCGCCACCGTCGTGCCCGTCATGGCAAAGGTTCGGTGTGATGAACAGGTAATTCGGCGTGGAGTTCGCGCTGCGCAGGTCCGCGGCGAGTTCCCTCAGGCTGACCACGTTGTGTGCGCAGCCGGGTGTGTCGATGATGGCGTGAAAATAGACAAACGGGTTGTGGCGCGTGGCGTACTGGTCGCCCACTTCCGCCGCCTGCGTCGGGTCCCGCGTGCCGATGGCCGGATGGCCGCAGGTGGCGCTTTCCCGCCGCGGATTGTTGCCCATGTCCTCCATGTAGGCTTTCCAGGTGAGGTGCGCACGGTCCAGTTGATTCGCCAGGGTCTGGATATTGGCGGGGTAGACGCAACCCTTGCCGATGGCCTGCCCATCCGG
Organism: Gammaproteobacteria bacterium; assembly: GCA_043751915.1. Classification (GTDB taxonomy): domain Bacteria; phylum Pseudomonadota; class Gammaproteobacteria; order Steroidobacterales; family Steroidobacteraceae; genus FEN-1191. The sequence continues at coordinate 1,121 of JAYUZI010000030.1, forward strand.
GGTCGTGCCCGAACTGATGAATTCCTCGAAGATCTCGCAATCTTCATTGGTAGCCGGATTGGGCGCCTGGCCGCTGATGAGCGTGAGGTAATTGCCCAGGCTGAAGTGGCTCGTGCCGTAGTAATTGGGCACCGACACACCCCGCTGACGCAGGGACTTCAAATACGCGGCCGGCGAGGCAGGGCCGAAGCTGGCCTCATAATCCTGGTTCTCGAGCACCACGATAAACACATGCCGAATCGGGGGAACGGCCGGTGGGCTGGCCTGCACCGCCAGACTCGCCAGCAGGAAACCGGCCAGCCAGCGGCACGGTCCGGCGATAGACCCTGCCGGTTTCAAGCCGCAGCCGTGTATCGCGGGTCGTGCGGCTTGCGGACGAAGATCTCGCGCACCAGCGGTTCGAACGCACCCAAGGGCTCACTGGGGTATTTCGGGTCGAACGAGGCCTGGTCGTAGTGTTCGCAGAAATGTGCGCAGGCCGCGTACCAGCGGTGCCCGCGCAACCGCTCGCGCATATGGCGGTCCCCGCCCAGATGATGCACGTAGTAATAGGTCTGGAAGAGACCGTGCTGTTCGACGATCCAGGTGACTTCCGCGCGCACGTAGGGGCGAATCACCTCGGCGGCGATGGCGGCGTGATTGTAAGGAGCGAGCAGGTCGCCCATGTCATGAATGAGCGCGGCGAGCACCAGCTCGTCATCGGCGCCGTCATTGCGCGCGCGGGTGGCGGTCTGCAGGCTGTGTTCCAGACGCGTCACCGGGTACCCCTCGAGCGAATGATCCAGGGCGCGCAGTGCCGCCAGCACCCGCTCGGGCAGTTGCAACGCGCACTCCCGCTCCGATTGGTCGAGCAGCAGGTAGTCCTCGCGCGTGCCCGCCTTCATCTGCGTAAAACTGACCAACCTGTTCATGCGATAATCCCGACTGCGGATTCAAGGAGTAATTGCGTGACCAATGCCCCGATTGTAGCCCGGCGTCCCTCAGGGCGCGACGCCCGCCGCGCCGAACGTACCGGCCCGCTGCCCGATCACCTGCGACCGGTGCGGCCGGGCATGCCAAGTGGCCGCTACCACCCGCTGAGCGACGCCGACGTGCAGCTGATCCACCAGACGGCGCTGCGGCTGCTGTCGGAAGTAGGCCTCGCCGACGCGACCGAATCGGGCATCGCGGTCATGACCAAAGCGGGCGCCACGCTGAGCCCCCAGGGTCGCCTGCTGTACCCGCAATCACTGGTCGAAGACACACTGGCCAAAGCTGGCCGCAATTTCGTGCTGCACGGGCAGGATCCGAAGCACGATCTCGAACCCTGGGGCAAGCGGGCCTACTTCGGCACCGCTGGCGCCGCGGTGAACATGGTCGATGCCAATGGCACCTATCGCCATTCAACGATCCAGGATCTCTACAACATCGGCCGCATCGTCGATGTCATGGATCACATCCACTTTTTCCAGCGCGCAGTCGTGCCGCGCGATATACCGGACCCATTCGAGATGGATTTCAACACCTGCTACGCCTCGGTCATGAGCACGACCAAGCACGTGGGCAGCAGCTGGGTGATGCCTGAACAGCTGGCGGCGTCACTCGAGATGCTGCACATGATCGCGGGCGGCGAGAAGCAATGGCGCGAACGCCCTTTCGTCAGCCAGTCCAATTGCTTCGTGGTGCCGCCGATGAAATTTGCGACCGATGCCTGCAATTGTCTCGAAGGGGCCGTGCGCGGCGGCATGCCCGTGCTGCTGCTGTCAGCGGGGCAGGCGGGCGCCACGGCGCCCGCGGCGCTGGCCGGCGCGCTCGCCCAGGAAGTGGCGGAAGTGCTCGCCGGGCTCGTCTACGTCAATGCAATCAAGCCCGGGCACCCCGCAATCTTCGGCACCTGGTGCTTCGTGTCCGACCTGCGGACCGGTGCCATGTCGGGCGGGAGCCCGGAACAGGCGCTGCTGTCTTCGGCGGCCGGCCAGATGGCCAACTTCTACAATCTCACAGGCGGCACGGCCTCGGGCATGACCGACTCGAAGATTCCCGACGGTCAGGCGGGCGCCGAAAAAGCACTGAATCACGCGCTGGTCGGCAACTCCGGCATCAACATGATTTACGAATCCGCGGGCATGCACGCCAGCCTGCTCGGCTACTCGCTCGAAAGCCTGATCATCGACAACGACATCATCGGCGCGGCCCAACGCACGATCAAGGGCATCGAAGTCAGCGAAGAACGGTTGTCGTTCGAGACGATCAAGGACGTCTGCCTGAATGGCCCCGGCCATTTCCTGGGGAGCGATCAGACCCTGCAGCTGATGCAGACCGAATACCTCTATCCGGCGGTGGGCGATCGGCGCAGCCCCAATGAATGGATTGAACAGGGCTCGACCAATATCACCGAGCGCGCGACCCGGAAGGTGGCGCAGATCCTCTCCACCCATTTCCCGAGCCACGTGCCCGAAGCCATCGACGCGGAAATCCGCCGCCGCTTTCCGGTGCGGCTGCCGCGCGAGGGCATGCGGCCCAAGGGCTAGGGACCGGTAGCCTCGAATGTCACTCCCAGACCGCGCCAACGTCATCATCATTGGCGGCGGCATCGCCGGTTGTTCGATCGCCTATCACCTGACCAAGATCGGCGTGACGGACGTGGTGCTGCTCGAGCGCAGCCGGCTCACTTCCGGTACCACCTGGCATGCCGCAGGTCTGGTCGGGCAGCTGCGCGCCACGCGCAACCTGACCGAAATGGCCAAGTACACGGCTGATCTCTATCACTCGCTCGAAGCTGAAACCGGGCAGGCTACCGGTTTCAAGCAGAACGGCTCGATCAGCGTGGCAAAGACTCCAGCACGTTTCGAGGAACTCAAGCGCGGCGCGTCGATGGGCAAGACCTTCGGCCTGGAAATCGACGTGTTGTCTACCGGCGAAATCAAGGAGCGCTGGCCGCTGCTCATGGTCGACGATGTGGTTGGGGGCATTTTCCTGCGCAAGGACGGTCAGACCAATCCGATCGACACCACGCAGGCGCTGGCGAAGGGCGCCAAGCTGCGCGGCGCGAAGATTTTTGAGAACACACCAGTGACGAAGGTGCGCGTCGAGCGCGGCAGGGCAATCGGCGTGGAGGCCGGCGGCGGCTTCATCGCAGCGGACACCGTCGTGCTGTGCGCGGGCATGTGGTCACACGCTTTTGCCCGCGATTGCGGCGTCGCCGTGCCGCTCCATGCCGCCGAACATTTCTACATCGTCACCGAACCCATAAAAGGCATGCCCGGGAACCTGCCGGTGCTGCGAGTGCCCGATGAGTGTGCCTATTACAAGGAAGACGCGGGCAAGCTGCTGATGGGCTGCTTCGAGCCGGTGGCCAAGCCCTGGGGCATGAAGGGGATACCGGACGACTTCAGTTTCGAGACTCTGCCCGAGGACTATGACCACTTCGAGCCTATCCTCAATGCCGCGGTGCGCCGCGTGCCGGCGCTTGCCGATGCCGGCATTCAGTTGTTCTTCAACGGCCCGGAGAGTTTCACGCCCGACGATCGTTTTTACCTCGGCGAAACGCCGGAGGTGCGCGACCTGTTTGTCGCCACCGGCTTCAATTCGACGGGCATTGCCGGCAGCGGCGGCGCCGGCAAGGTACTCGCGCAGTGGATCCTCGATCGCCGTCCGCCGCTGGACCTCGCGGATGTCGACATCCGGCGCATCGCCCCGTTTCAGGCCAATCGTCGCTACCTGCACGATCGCACCGTCGAGACGCTCGGCCTGCTGTATGCGATGCACTGGCCGTACTACCAATACCAGACTGCCCGCGGCGCGCGGCGCACGCCGCTCCACGACCGGCTGGTCGCCGCCGGTGCCTGCATGGGCGAGACCGCCGGCTGGGAGCGGCCCAACTGGTTTGCCGCGCCTGGTTCCACGCCGCACTATGAATATTCCTACGGCCGGCAGAACTGGTTCGACGCTTGCGGCGCCGAGTGCCGCGCGGTCCGCGACCACGTGGCGCTCTTCGATCAGACCTGCTTCGCGAAATTCCTGGTGCAGGGGGCCGACGCCTGCGCGATCCTCAATCACCTGTCCACCGCCACTGTTGATGTGGCGCCCGGGCGCATCGTTTACACGCAGTGGCTCAATGAGCGTGGCGGCATCGAGGCGGATCTCACCATCACCCGGCTCGCGGAGCAGGAGTTCATGGTCGTCACCTCGACGATCTGCCAGACGCGCGACCTGGCTTGGCTGCGGCGCCACATCGCGGAGCGCCCCGGCACGCACTGCTCGGTGACGGATGTCACCGCGGGCATCGCCATGCTGGGCATCATGGGTCCGAAGAGCCGTGATTTGCTGCAACAGCTGTCGGGCGCCGACCTTGCCAATGCCGCGCACCCCTTCGGTCATTCGCGCGAGATCGAAATCGGTTACGCACGACTGCGCGCCAGCCGGATCACGTACGTGGGCGAGCTGGGCTGGGAGCTGTACATCCCCGCCGAACACTGCCTCGATGTCTTCGAGCAACTCATGGCAGCGGGCGGCGCGTTTGGGCTGCGGCACGCGGGCTACCACGCGATGGGTGCCTGTCGCGTGGAGAAGGGTTATCGCCACTGGAGTCACGACATCGGTGACGAAGATACGCCGCTGGAAGGAGGCCTCGGGTTTACAGTCGCCTGGGACAAGCCTGGCGGGTTCATTGGGCGTGAGGCGCTCGAAGCGCAACGCGCGCGCGGCGCACTGACCAAGCGCCTGGTGCAGGTCATGCTGCACGATGCATCGACGCAGGCGCCGATGCTGTATCACGAAGAGCCCATCATCCGCGACGGTGTCATCGTGGGGTCGATCAAGTCCGGCGCCTGGGGCCATCGGCTCGGGCGCTCGATCGGCATGGGTTACGTCAGCTGCGAGGCGGGCGTCACGAAAGAATGGCTCGAATCCGGGCGCTGGGAAATCGAGGTGGCCTGCCAGCCATTCCCGGCCGCGGTACAACTGCAGCCTTGGTACGATCCGAAAAACGAGCGCATCAAGAGCTAGCGGCGGGACGAGGTATAATGTAGTTTATGAAGACTCATGCGCAAGTTGTTGTTATTGGTGGTGGGGCAGTCGGCTGCAGCGCTCTTTATCATCTGACGCAGCTCGGGGTTACCGACGCCGTACTGCTCGAACGCGATGAGTTGACCGCCGGTTCAACCTGGCATGCTGCGGGCAACTGCCCGAATTTCTCAACCTCCTGGAACCTGATCAAGCTGCAGCGTCACAGCACCCGGCTGTATTCGGAACTGGCCGCGCGCGTCGGTTACGAGATCAACTACCACATCACTGGCAGCGTCCGCCTGGCGCACACCGCCGACCGGGTCGATGAGTTCCGGCACGTGGTCTCTCAGGCCCGCGCCCAGGGCATCGAATTCGACATGCTGACCCCGGCAGAGATCACCGCTCACCATCCGTTCCTGAAAACTGACGGTATCATCGCCGGACTGTACGATCCCTTCGACGGCGACATCGACCCGGCGCAGATGACGCAGGCGCTGGCCAAGGGCGCGCGCGATGCGGGCGCGCAGGTCCACCGCAACACGCGCGTCACGGCCATCACGCGCACGCCCTCGGGCGAATGGCGCGTGGAGACCAACCAGGGCGTGATCACCGCCCAGTCGGTGATCAACGCGGCCGGGTATCGCGGTGGTGAAATCGCCGCGATGGTGGGTGAGTACCTGCCGATGGTGACGCTCTCCCACCAGTACCTTGTGACCGAGGACATTCCCGAACTCGTGGCGCGCGGCGCGGCGCGGCTGCCGCTGGTGCGCGACCCGGACGTCAGCTACTACCTGCGCCAGGAGCGGCACGGCCTGATACTCGGGCCCTACGAGTGGCAGGCGACAGCGCACTGGCTGCAGGGCATTCCGGATGAGTTTGCCAACCAATTGTTCGATGATGACACCGGACGACTCGAGAAATACATCGAGGCCGCCTGCGAGCGCGTGCCGATCCTCGCCACCGTGGGCGTCAAGACGGTGATCAACGGGCCGATTCCCTATGCGCCCGACGG
>JAYUZI010000031.1:0-4738 GCA_043751915.1 Gammaproteobacteria bacterium
GCCGCTCGCCTGTGGCGCCGCACGCGCGCCTTCCATGACGTCGTTGACCGGCTTGACGATGCTGAGCGGCGTGATGCCGTGTTCGATGTTGTATTCCGCCTGCCGCTCGCGGCGCCGGCGTGTCTCGTCCATCGCCTTCTGCATCGAAGCGGTGACGCGGTCGGCGTAGAGGATCACGCGGCCATGGAGATTCCGCGCTGCGCGGCCCATGGTCTGGATCAGCGAGCCGGCTGAACGCAGGAACCCTTCCTTGTCGGCATCGAGAATCGCCACCAGTGCGACTTCGGGCATGTCGAGCCCTTCGCGCAGCAGGTTGATACCCACCAGCACATCGAACCGGCCGAGGCGCAGGTCACGGATGATCTCCACGCGCTCGACCGTCTCGATATCGGCGTGCAGGTAGCGCACGCGAATCCGGTGCTCGGCAAGGTACTCGGTCAGGTCCTCGGCCATGCGCTTGGTGAGCGTGGTGATCAGCACGCGCTCGTCTGCCGCTACGCATTGGTTGATCTCGGCGAGCACGTCGTCGATCTGTGAGGTCGCCGGCCGCACCTCGACCTCCGGATCGAGGAGCCCCGTCGGACGCACCACCTGTTCGACCAGCTGGCCCAGGTGGGCATATTCATAAGGGCCGGGTGTCGCCGACACGAAGATCATCTGCGGCGCGAGCCGTTCCCATTCCTCGAATTTCAGCGGTCGATTGTCGAGCGCCGAGGGCAGGCGGAACCCATATTCGACCAGTGTTTCCTTTCTGGAGCGATCGCCTTTGTACATCGCGCCGAGCTGCGGGATCGATTGGTGGCTCTCGTCGACCACCAGCAGCGCGTTGGGTGGCAGGTAATCGTACAGGCAGGGTGGCGGTTCGCCTGTTTCGCGCCCGGACAGATACCGGGAATAATTCTCGATGCCAGGGCAGTAGCCCACTTCGCGGATCATCTCGAGGTCAAATTGGGTGCGCTGTTCGAGCCGCTGCGCCTCGACCAGCTTGTTGTTCTCGTACAGCACTTTCAAGCGTTCGCGCATTTCATCGCGAATCAGATCGAGCGCGTTCACCAGCCGGTCGCGCGGCGTGACGTAATGCGTGCCCGGGTATACTGTAAAGCGCGGCACGCGCGCCAGCACCTTGCCGAGCAGTGGATCGAGCAACGAGAGGTTCTCAATAGTGTCGTCGTTGAGCTCGACGCGCACCGCCTCGCGCGCCGACTCGGCCGGGAAAATGTCAATGATGTCGCCGCGCACGCGAAAGGTGCCGGGCTGCAGGTCGATGTCGTTGCGCGTGTACTGCATCTCGGCCAGGCGCCGCAGGAGCTTGCGCTGGTCGATCCGCTCGCCCCGCACCAGATGCAGCACCATGGCCAGATACGCCTGCGGGTCGCCGAGGCCATAGATGCACGAGACCGTGGCAACGATAATCGCGTCGCTCCGCTCCAGCAGCGCCTTGGTCGCCGAGAGGCGCATTTGTTCGATGTGCTCGTTAGTCGAGGCGTCCTTGGCAATGTAGGTATCGCTCGATGGCACGTAGGCCTCGGGTTGGTAGTAGTCGTAATAGGAGACGAAGTACTCGACCGCATTGCGCGGGAAGTACTCGCGCAGCTCGCCGTAGAGCTGCGCCGCCAGTGTTTTGTTATGCGCCAGTACCAAAGTGGGGCGCTGCACATGGGCGATGACGTTGGCAATCGTGTAGGTCTTGCCCGAGCCCGTTACGCCAAGCAAAGTTTGGTGCGCAAGGCCCGTTTCCAGGCCCTCGATGAGGCGCGCAATCGCCTGCGGCTGGTCGCCCGCCGGCTGATAGCTCGATACGAGTTCGAAGGGTCGAGTTTCCATGGGTCGTCGGCTAATATAGCGCAGGTTCCCCGCCTGATTTATTTCCGCAGAGGATCGCCGTGACTGTAGCCATCTCCAAGCGCGCCCTGCGCGTCAAGCCCTCGCCCACGCTCGCGGTGACCGCCCTCGCCGCCCGCCTCAAGGCCGAGGGCAAGGACGTCATCGGCCTCGGCGCCGGTGAGCCGGATTTCGACACCCCCGCGCACATCAGTGCGGCGGGCGTGCAGGCCATCAACAGCGGTTTTACCCGCTATACGAATGTGGACGGCGTGCCGGAACTCAAGGACGCGATCATCGCCAAGTTCCAGCGCGACAACGGCATCAAGTACGAGCGCAACCAGGTTCTGGTGTCTGCCGGTGCGAAGCAGACGATCTTCAATTTGTGCATGGCGGTGCTCGACCCGGGCGACGAAGTGATCATTCCTGCTCCTTACTGGGTTTCGTACCCCGACATGGCGTTGCTTGCCGACGGCGTGCCGGTTTCGGTTTACGCCGGCCCCGAACAGGGCTACAAGATCACCGCGCAGCAACTGGCCGCGGCGATCACGCCGCGATCGCGCCTACTGCTCATCAACAGTCCGAGCAACCCGACCGGCGCGGCCTACACTGCGGCCGAATGGCGTGCACTGGGTGATGTGTTGCTCAAGCACCCGCGCATCGTCATCGGGACCGATGAAATGTACGAGAAGATCTACTGGGGGAGCGAGCCGTTCACCAGCCTGCTCACCGTCGTGCCCGAGCTCTATGACCGCACCGTCACCATCAACGGCGTGTCGAAAGCGTATGCCATGACCGGCTGGCGCATCGGCTATTGCGGCGGCCCGAAGGAACTCGTCACGGCGATGACCACTATTCAGGGGCAGTCGACCTCGAATGCTTCCAGCATCAGCCAGAAGGCCGCCATCGCCGCGCTCAACGGCGATCAGTCCTGTGTCGCTACCATGAACCGCGCATTCAAGGAACGGCACGACTACATCGTCGCCGCGCTCAACACCCTGCCCGGTGTTTCCTGCCGACCGGCCAGCGGCGCGTTCTACGCCTTTGCCGACGTCAGCAAGGCCATGGCAAAGCTCGGCCTCGAGGACGACAATGCGTTTGCCGCGCACCTTATCAATACTGTCGGCGTTGCCGTCGTCCCGGGCTCGGGTTTTGGCGCACCCGGGCATATGCGACTGTCTTACGCCTGCAGCCGCGAAATGCTTGAGAAAGCGGTGGAGCGCATGCGCAAGGCTCTGAGCGCCTGATGCCAGAATGCTGCCGCCGTCCTTGACGGCCCGCCGTTCAGCCACGAGAATTCGCGCCCAATTCCCCGGTAGCTCAGTTGGTAGAGCGTCGGACTGTTAATCCGCAGGTCGTTGGTTCGAGTCCAACCCGGGGAGCCATGTAAATCAATATCTTATAAATTATTTATAATATAACTTCTATCTGGTCGAAAGGAAGATGTCGACCCAGCCGACAACGGCGACCATCTTCGATCGGTTCTCGCGTCACCCGTCCCGAGTCACCGCACGCGCCGATGCCGCAGTTCCCATCGCATGCCAGCACTCCAACTCAACCATCGAGATCACGGCACTCAATCGACAATCCCCGGCCGCCGATTGCGCAGCTGTTAAAGAGCTGCTGGGTCTGTTCTTAGTTCCGCGAGTGTCGGCTGAAAGTTCGGGCCGAGAGCATGCCCCATCAGATCCTCATACACGGCAGGAGTCGGCGCGGTACGCAAGGCGTGGGCTCGCAGCCGAGCGAACTCCGGCGGTGCCAGATCAAAGGCCCGGCACCAATCCGCCGCGAACTCGCGATACAAACTCAAGCGTCGCTTGGCTAAATCGGCCGGATCGACGGTGGACTCACTGTCGGGCGGCGCCGTCATCTGTGAGCCGTTGCCAAAGTCGCAAATCTGCAGCCGGCGATTGCGACAGCGCAAGTAGCAAATCGCCAACGGCAGAGTCCTCGTGGGATGCTCGAGGAAAAAGGTTTCCAGCCCTGGCGCGCTCGTTACGGTCAGTTTGCCACAAGCAATGGTGAGTTGCACCTCATCCCGTGCGCACTCGTGCGCTAGCGCCGCGAGCAACGCCTGTTTGGCGCCTAACGTGCCGCCTTGCTGTGCCAATACATCGTCCGGACAGTCCGGGCGTCCGCCAGGCGCCGCATCGAAGCCAAGCATATAGTCGGCCACGTCGCGTAGAAATCGCAGATTACATGGGGCGGCGCGGCAACCTGACGACAATCTTCCAGAGAAATTCAGCGCGGCGTGCGGCAGGAACCTGCTCTGTCGGCGCAACAGAATGGTTGTGGGATGAGGGGTTCCCGGCAAGCTGCCATCGGATTCATCCGCGGCGGAAAGCCGGGCGTACGTGCGCAGCTGCTCGGTCGTAGCCAGATTCAGTCGCTCGCGAAGTACAGCACAATGCTCATTGACGGCCCTGGTCGACACGGTCAAGCGCTCAGCGATATCCGACGTCAACAACCCGGCCCCCAGTAGCTGGTAAACCTCTGTTTGTCGCGGCGTTAGGCGAGCGCCGGCGCCGCTGCTGCGGAACGCATTGCGAGCGGCCGGCAAGTGCTCGACCCCGGATTGAAGCATTTCCCTCATTCGAGCAACCCGATCGCACCGCGCGAGTAGGAGACTATGCTCCTGGCCTTCGAGCCCCGCAGGATGATCCGCAACACCGCAAGACTGGGCATGCTCATGTCTCCGCTACCAGCACGTAGTACGCGAACCGCGCCGATGCCGACTTGTTTGATGGTGGTGTCGCCGGCGGGCACCGCGTCCTCACCGATGGCCACCCATGCGTACGTTTTCTTAGGCGCTGCGCGCCGGATGATTTCGCCGACGTACATGCCAATGGTCCAGATTGTCGAGAGCAACGGCTGCCCGACGATCTCCCGCTCGTTGTCGTGCAGGAGGTTGAGGTAG
>JAYUZI010000032.1:0-7745 GCA_043751915.1 Gammaproteobacteria bacterium
CGTCCGCGCCGATCTGGCGGTACGCGCGCTGCGCCACAGTGGTAATCACCGCATCCCCGGCCGCCTGCTTGATGAAAACCTGCTGCAGTTCGCCCGCGGAGTTGGTGGTCGCCCCGTAGACCACGGTGCGGCCGCCATCGAAACTGCGAAAGCGTCCAGCCGCAAACGGTTCGGCCAGGCCCGCGCGCACCGCCTCGGCGCTGATGGCAGCGCGGCGCGCGGCCGCCTGCGGCGCAAACAGCAGGCTCAGCCACCCGCTCAGCAGCGCCACCAGCAGGGCCAGGGCAGCGACCGGGAACCAGGCGCGCAACCCCCCGAAACCGCAGGCCTGGGCGGCGGTCATCTCACTGTCGTGGTAGAGCCGCCCCAGCGCCAGTACCACGCCGAGCATCAGCCCCAGGGGCAGGAGCAGCGAGAAATTCTCGGCCGCACCCAGTGCAAACAGCTGCAGCACCAGGGCCCGCGGATATTGGTTCTGCGCGGCCCGCTCCAGTACCGCACCCAGCTCGTAAATGAACAGGATGGCAGCCAGCGCGCCGGTCACGCCCAGGAAATTGAACGCCAGCTCGCGGAAAAAATACCGCTGCAGAATTTGCAAGGCACCCTCACGAATCGCGCCGCTTCGGCTAAACTGCCGCCCTTTCGACGCACTACCTTATACCGAAGTGGCGGGCAGCCGCTCAACCTTGGCCGCAGAGGATCGCCCATGCAGTGTTCAGCATACAGTGGCAAGACCATCGAGCAGCGCGCTGATTGCCTCGTAATCGGGGTGTTTGAGTCCCGCGAGCTGGGCGCCGAGGGCCGGGCCGTGGACCGGGCGGTCCGCGGCCGCCTCAAGAGCCTGCTGCAGCGGGGAGATTTTGCCGGCCGCGCGGGTGAATCGCTCCTGCTGGCCGAGCTGCCGGGTGTGCGTGCCAACCGCCTGCTGCTGGTGGGCCTGGGCGCCGCCAGGACCTACCAGCGACGCACCTGGAAGAAAGCCATGACCACGGCGGTCACCGCTCTGGGGCGTACCCGAGTCGCCAGCGCGATCCTCGCCATCGAACGGCCGACCGACCGTGACTTTGACGATTACACCCTGGCCCGCTCCGCCGCCGACGCCTGCGGCGCGGCGCTCTACCGCATCAACGACCTCAAGACGGGCAAACGGCCGCCGGCGCCAGCGCTGGCACGCCTCAAGTTCGGGCCGTTCGCCGCCGCACACCTGGCCGACGCGCGCCGCGGACTCGGCGACGGCACGGCCATCGCGGCCAGCGCCACACTGCTGCGCAACATCGCGAATCTCCCGGGCAACATCTGCACACCGCGCTACCTGGCCGCACAGGCCGCGCAGCTGGCGCGCACGCACCGCTCGCTGCGCGCGCGGGCGCTCAACGAGGCACAGATCCGGCGCCTCAAGATGGGTTGCCTGCTCGCCGTCACGCGCGGCAGCGCCGAGCCACCGCGCTTCATCATCCTCGAGCATCGCGGCGGGCGTCGCGGCGCGGCGCCCTTGGTGCTGGTGGGCAAGGGCGTCACCTTCGACTCCGGCGGCATCTCGATCAAAGACTCGAACGCGATGGACGAGATGAAGTTCGACATGTGTGGCGCGGCCACGGTGCTGGCGGCATTCGACCTGGCGGCGCGCCTCAAGCTGCGCATCAACCTGGTCGGGCTGGTACCGGCCTGTGAAAACATGCCGGGCGGGCGCGCGATCAAGCCAGGCGACATCGTCACCAGTGCCGACGGCCAGACGGTGGAAATCCTCAATACCGATGCCGAGGGCCGCCTTATTCTTTGCGACGCGCTGCACTACGCACGCCGCTACAAGCCGGCCGCGGTCATCGACATGGCCACGCTCACCGGCGCGTGCGTGGTCGCGCTCGGCGCGCATCACACCGGTGTCATGGGCAACGACGACGAACTGGCGCAGGAACTCGTGGCCGCAGGCGTGCGCGCCGGCGATCGCGCCTGGCAGCTGCCGCTCACCGAGGAATACGGCGAGCAACTCAAGACCAATTTCGCCGACGTGGCCAACGTCGCCGGCCGCGATGGCGGCGCGATCACCGCGGCGGCGTTCCTGGGCCGCTTCACCAAGGGCCTGAAGTGGGCGCACCTCGACATCGCGGGCACTGCCTGGCTCACGGGCAACCACAAGAGCGCGACCGGCCGGCCGCTCGCGCTGCTGGGTGATTTCCTGATCCGCCGCGCGCGTGGCTAGTTCCGCACGTGGAGCGCGCGGATTTCTACGTGCTGGAAGGGAGTGATTCCCGCGAGCGCTGGAAGTTCGCCTGCCACGAGATCGAGAAGGCCTGCCTGGCTGAAGAGCGCGTGCTGGTCTGGTTCGACACCGCCGACGACCTGGCCAGCTTCGATGACCTGTTGTGGACTTTCGCCGACCGCAGCTTCGTGCCGCACGAACCCGTGACGCCCGAGTCCGACTGGGAGGAGACGCCGGTGCTGCTGAGCGCTGGCCGGGCGCCGCCCTCCCCGCCCCAGGTCATCGTCAACCTCGCTGCCACTTTGCCACCGGGTGTCGACACCGTACTGCGCGTGGTGGAAATTGTCGACGCGGATGCCGCGCGCCGCCAGTCGGGCCGCGAGCGCTACAAGCAGTACCGCGCCCTGGGCGTCGAACCGGTGACGCACAAGGGCGGCAACGCAGCGATTCCATAAGTGTGAACAGGCCCTAGCGCATGGACAAGAGCTACTCGCCGGCCGACCTCGAGCAGCGCTGGTACGCGCAGTGGGAATCGCAGGGTGCCTTCGCGCCGCGCGAGGGCGCCGGCGCCTTCTGCATCGTGATCCCACCGCCCAACGTGACCGGAACGCTGCACATGGGGCACGCGTTCCAGGACACGATCATGGATGCGCTCACCCGCTACCACCGCATGCGCGGCGAGAGCACGCTGTGGCAACCGGGCACCGATCACGCCGGCATTGCCACGCAGATGGTGGTCGAACGCCAACTCAATGCCGAGGGTAAACGACGCACCGATCTGACGCGCGAGCAGTTCGTCGAACGCGTGTGGCAGTGGAAGGCGCAGTCGGGCGGCACCATCGCCCGGCAGCTGCGGCGCCTGGGGGCCTCGGTCGACTGGTCGCGCGATCGTTTCACCATGGACGAAGGGTTGTCGCGCGCGGTCACCGAAGTGTTCGTGCGTTTGCACGAAGAAGATCTCATCTACCGCGGCCAGCGCCTGGTCAACTGGGATCCGGTGCTGCGCACGGCAATCTCTGATCTTGAAGTGGTGAGCGAGGAGGAAGCGGGGTCGCTGTGGCACCTGCGCTACCCGTTGAGCGACGGCAGCGGCCTGGTGGTGGTGGCGACCACGCGGCCCGAGACCATGCTCGGTGACACGGCGGTGGCCGTGCACCCCGACGACGAACGCTATCGCCCGCTGGTGGGCAAGATGGTAAGGCTGCCGCTCACCGGCCGCGAAATTCCGATCATCGCCGACGCCTTTGTCGATCCGGAGTTCGGCACCGGCTGCGTGAAGATCACGCCGGCCCACGATTTCAACGACTACGCCGTGGGCCAGCGCCATTCGCTCCCGCTCATCAACGTACTGACGCCCGATGCACGCATGAATGATGCGGCACCACCGGAACTGCGCGGGCTCGATCGTCTGGCCGCACGCACGCGCGTGGTCGAGCTGCTGGAGGCCGCCGGCCTGCTCGAGCGGATCGACGCGCACCAGCTGATGGTGCCGCGGGGCGATCGCAGCGGCGCCGTCGTTGAGCCTTACCTTACCGATCAATGGTACGTGCGCGTAGCGCCGCTCGCAGCGCCGGCGATCGCTGCGGTCGAGAGCGGCCGCATCCGCTTCGTCCCTGAAAACTGGGACAAAACCTATTTCCAGTGGATGCGCAACATCGAGGACTGGTGCATCAGCCGCCAGTTGTGGTGGGGTCACCGGATTCCCGCCTGGTACGACCAGGCCGGCAACATTTTCGTCGCCCGCGATGCCGCAGCGGCGGCCGCCAAGGCGCGCACGCACCACGGGCGCGAGGTGCCGCTGCGCCAGGACGAGGACGTGCTCGACACCTGGTTCTCCTCGGCGCTGTGGCCGTTCTCCACACTGGATTGGCCCGACAGCACGACCGAACTCAAGCGCTTCTATCCAACCAGCGTCCTTGTGACCGGCTTCGACATCATTTTTTTCTGGGTTGCGCGCATGATCATGTTCGGCCTGAAATTCATGGGCGATGTGCCGTTCCGCGACGTCTATGTGCACGGCCTGATCCGCGACGGTGAAGGCCAGAAAATGTCCAAATCGAAGGGCAACGTCATCGATCCGCTCGACATCGTCGACGGCATCGACCTCGAGACGCTGGTGACCAAGCGCACCACGGGTTTGATGCAGCCGCGCCTCGCGCCGGCGATCGAGAAAGCAACGCGCAAGCAGTTCCCCGACGGGATCGCCGCCTACGGAACGGATGCGCTGCGTTTTACCTTCGCTTCGCTCGCCACGCACAGCCGCGATATCCGCTTCGACCTGCAGCGTGTCGCCGGCTACCGGAATTTCTGCAACAAGCTGTGGAACGCGGCCCGCTTCGTGCTGATGTGTGTCGAGCAGAGCGCGGCACTCGGGAGCGATGGGCCGGTGGAACTGTCGATGGCCGATCGCTGGATCCGCTCGCGCCTCGGCGCGGCCATCGGCGCGGTGGACGCGGCCTTCGTCGGCTACCGTTTCGATTTTGCAGCTACGGCGTTGTACGAATTCACCTGGCACGAGTATTGCGATTGGTACCTGGAACTGGCGAAGCCCGTGCTGCAAGGCGCTGGCGCCACGGCAGCGCAGCAGCGCGGCACCCGGGAGACCCTGCTGGTGGTGCTCGAAACGCTACTTCGAGCAAGTCACCCGCTGATGCCATTCATCACCGAGGAGATCTGGCAGCGCATCGCGCCCCTGGTGCCAGGCGCAGTGCCTGCTGGCGCGCCCGGCACGACCAGCATCATGCTCGCCGCCTGGCCGCGCGCCACGGACTTTCCGGCCGATGCGACGGCCGATGCCGAACTGCAGTGGCTGATGAAGGTCGTGCTCGGGGTGCGGCAGGTCCGCGGCGAGATGGATATCAGCCCGGCGCGCAAGCTGCCACTGCTGCTGCAAGACTCAACGGCGGCCGATCGGGCGCTCGCGCAGCGCCACCAGGTCCTGCTCCAGCGCCTGGCGGGCATCGAGGCGCCGCAGGCGCTCGCGCCGGGCGCAAAACCGCCGCCAGCCGCGGCCGCCATCGTCGGCCACCTGACACTGCTGGTGCCAATGGCCGGGCTTATCGACCCCGTGGCTGAGCTCGCGCGCCTTGAAAAGAGCATCCGCAAGACTGGCGAGGAAATCGCCAGGGCCCAGGCCAAGCTCAGCAACGAGAATTTCGTACGCAGCGCGCCCGCGGCCGTCGTGCTGCAGGAGCGCGCACGGCTGGCCGATTTCGAGCAGACGCTCGGTGGCCTCGACCGCCAGCTCGCCCAGGTGCGCGCGCTGCAATCATGAGCCGTCTGCGCGCTGCCGTGGCCGCCGTCGAGAAAGTGATTCTCGGCAAACCCGTGCAGATCCGGCTGTGTCTCGCCTGCCTGCTGGCGCGCGGACACCTGCTGCTCGAGGATGTGCCCGGGGTAGGCAAAACCACGCTCGCGCACACACTCGCACGGGTGCTGGGGCTTGATTGGCGGCGGCTCCAGTTCACCAGCGACCTGCTGCCGGCCGACGTCATCGGCGTCTCGGTGTTCGATCGGGTCACCCAGCAGTTCCAGTTCCGGCCCGGACCGGTGTTCACGCAGCTGCTGCTGGCCGACGAGATCAACCGCGCCAGCCCCAAGGCGCAGAGCGCCCTGCTCGAGGCGATGGAAGAGCGGCAAGTCAGCATCGACGGCGTGACGCATCCGCTCCCTGAGCCATTTTTCGTAGTGGCGACGCAGAATCCGCATGAGCAGCTCGGCGCCTTCGGGCTGCCGGAATCGCAACTCGACCGTTTCCTGATGCGCGTGAGCCTGGGCTACCCCGACCGCGAGTCTGAGCGCGCGCTGCTGCTGGCCGGCGAACGCCACGAGTTGCTGGCAGCCACCAGCGCGGTGCTCAATCCGGCCGAGCTGCTGGCGGCGCAGCGCGCGGTGCGCGCCATCTACGTGGGCGCGCCGCTCCTCGACTACGTGCAGGCGCTGGTGGCACGCTCACGCACGCTGTTCCAGCTGGGACTGTCGCCGCGCGCCGCCCAGGGGCTGGTGCGCGCCGCGCAGGGCTGGGCGCTGCTGGCGGACGAGCGCGCGGTATTGCCCGAGCACGTGCAGGCCGTGCTGCCCTCGGTGGCGGCGCACCGGATCGAACAGCGCGACGGCGGCGGCGCCGGCCAGGGCGCGCGGCTGGCCGCCGAGTTGCTGGCCGCGGTGCCGGTGCCGGTTTAGAGACCGTCGGTGTACACCGCGCTGCGCCGCCGTTTCGCCCAGCGCGTCGAACAATGGGCCCGCCGACGCCAGGGGACCGACCCGTTGCCGCTGCAGCTGCTGGGGCGGCGCCTGTATATCCTGCCGACCCGCGCTGGCCTGGGCTTCGCGCTGTTGTTGTTCGTCATGCTGGTGGCCGGGCTCAACTACCCCAACAGCCTGGCCCTGTTCCTCACCTTTGCGCTCGCCGGCTTCATGCTGGTGGGCATGCACGAATGCCAACGGACGCTGCAGGGTCTCGAGCTGGTGCAGGCGCAGGCGGCCGACTGCCATGCCGGTGGCGAAGGTCTCCTGGAGCTGCGCTTCTCGAACGGGGCGCGCCCACCGCGGCGTGCCCTCACGATCGCCTCGCCCGGCTCGCCGGCCACCGGTTTTGAGGTCGACGGCAACAGCGTCGTCACGGTACAGCTGAGGTTTCAGGCCGCGCACCGCGGCCGCCAGCAACTCGAGCGGCTGGAACTGGCGAGCACCGCCCCGTTCGGCCTATTCCGTTGCTGGACCTGGCTGTACCTCCCGGTCGCAGCCATCGTTTATCCGCGTGTCGCCGGAACGCGCCCGCTGCCGGCGGCCAGCGCCGGGCGCCTCGCGCCGCAGTCCGCCGCGAACTTGCCGGGCGAAGACGAGTGGGCGGGACTGCGTGCCTACCAGAGCGGCGACAGTCCACGCAGCATCGCCTGGAAAGCCTGGGCGCGCGGCGCGCCGCTGCTGGTCGCCCAGTACGCGGGGAGCGGCGGGAGCGATTACCTGTTGGGCTTCACCGGCCTCGAGTCCCTCGATCTCGAGGCACGCCTCAGCCAGCTCGCGGCCTGGATCATCGAATGCGCGCGGCTCGACGCGGCCTGTGGCCTGCGGCTGCCGGGCGCCGAGGTGCCGCTGGGCCGCGGCGCGGCGCACCGCACTGTGCTGCTGCGCCAGCTCGCGCTCTACGGCGCCGGGCCGCCATGAAGCTGCCTGGCCCGGAACGCAGCGGAGCATTGCTGCCGATCGCGGCCCTGTTCATGGCCGCGGCGATCAACGCGCATCATCTGGCCTGGTGGTGCCTGCCCATGCTGGTGCTGGCCACGGCCTGGCATCTGCGCGCCGTGCTGCACGGGTTCCCGCAACCCGGGAGGCTGGCGCGCCTCGGCTTCGCAGTACTCGTGACCACCGGCGTGCTGCTGAGTTTTCGCACCCTCAACGGCTTGGCCGCCGGCGCCACGCTGCTGGTGGCAATGACTGCCGCCAAACTCTTCGAGGCGCGCGCGACGCGCGACTGGTACGTCATCTGCGGGGCGACGCTGTTCCTGCTGCTGGCCGCCTGCCTCGACCGGCAGCAGCTCTGGCG
>JAYUZI010000033.1:0-11337 GCA_043751915.1 Gammaproteobacteria bacterium
GTTGCCGCCCGGTTTCACGAGCCACTGCCGCGGCAGCCGCAGGGCGCCGGACAGGCCTACCAGGATTTTCGCGAGCAGGTGCTGCCCTTCCAGATGGGCAATACGCATCCGCGCTTTTGGGGCTGGTTCATGGGCAACGGCACGGCCTTCGGCGCGCTGGGAGATTTCCTGGCCGCGACGATGAACCCCAACATGGGCGGTGGCAACCACGTTGGCAACCTGGTGGAGTCGCAGGTGGTCGACTGGTGCAAGGAGATTGTCGGGCTGCCACTTGACTGTGGCGGGCTGCTCGTCAGCGGCGGTTCGATGGCCAATTTCGTCGGCCTTGCGGTGGCGCGCAGTGCCGGAGCTGCCGTGGACGTGCGGGCGGAGGGTGTTGCGGCGCTGCCAAAACCGTTGACCTTCTATGCTTCAACCGAAGTGCACAGCTGCATTCAAAAAGCCGTTGAGTTACTGGGCCACGGCTCGAAGTCACTCCGCAAGATCCCGGTTGATGATCGCTATCGGATCGATCTGGCGGCCCTGGCGCTTGCAGTGAGCGCGGATCGCGCGGCCGGGTTCCAGCCCTGCGCGGTAGTCGGGTCCGCCGGCACTATCAACACCGGGTCGGTCGATGATCTGGCGGGCCTGGCGGCGTACTGCGAGCGCGAACGGCTGTGGTTTCATGTCGACGGCGCCATCGGCGCCGTGGTGGCCTTGGCGCCGAACCACCGACAGCTGGTGCGCGGCATGGAGCGGGCCGATTCGGTCGCACTCGATCTGCACAAATGGCTGCACATTCCCTTCGAGGCCGGCTGCGTGTTGGTGCGCGACCGCAAGGCGCATCGCGACACCTTTTCACTGACGCCGGAGTATCTGGCGCATGCGCAGCGCGGTCTCGCCAGCGGCGCCGATTGGTTCAGTGACTATGGCCTGCAGCTCTCGCGCGGCTTCCGTGCGCTCAAGGTCTGGCTGTCGTTCAAGGAGCACGGACTCGACAAGTACGGACGGCTGATCGAACAGAACATCGCGCAGGCCGAGCGCCTGGGCGAGCTGGTGCGCGCGGCGAGCGAGCTCGAGCTCATGGCGCACGTGGGGTTGAACATCGCCTGCTTCCGGTATCGCGGCACGGGCGGCACGCAGCTGGAACTCAACGCGCTCAACGAAGAGTTGCTGATCCGGCTGCACGAGGGCGGCGTGGTGGCGCCTTCCTACACGAAGCTCAACGGCAGCTACTGCCTGCGCGCGGCGATCGTCAATCACCGCACCCGCACAGCCGATCTGGCGCTGCTGATCGACGCAGTGCTAAAGGTTGGGCGCGTGTTGCAGCGGGGTTAGCGTAATCGAGCGATAGACAATCGTGAGATCGCCGTCCTGCGAAGCGGTCGTCACGGACGGCCCGGCAGGGCGCAGCGCGGCGCCCGCGGCGGGCAGACCGTAGGAGCGGTCCAGCAGCTTCAGGGCAATGTCGCCGGCGTCCGGTATCACGACTTCCAGGTCAATGCCCTCGGGCGGGGCGCCTATCAGATCCAGCCAGCTGGCGCCGTCCGGCGCACGCCACAGCTGCGCCGGAATGTTCTTGCCGTCAATCAACAGCGCTACCGATGTCACCGCCCGGTTGCGCGGGAATGCGAGCTCGATTTCCGGTGCGGCACGGGCGGAGTGCAGGTGCAGGCGATAGACAATGCCGCCATCCCGGGGTTGCGCCTCGATGATCTGCAACTGTGGCGCTGCGTAGTCGAGGCGTGGAGCCGGCACCGCGCTGATCGCCGAGATGTTACCTACCGGCAGTGACGCCGGCCGCGTTTCCCCGGCGCCGTCGAAAGCCAGTTGCGGCGCGCTGCGCTTCGAATCCGGCTGCAGGATCCAGCGCGCCTTGCCGCTGTCGGCATCGAGCGCGTACCACAGCAGGGTTCGTTGCGGCATCGGCGTCGAGTACGCCGGCTGCAGCAGCGTCACCGCGCCGCCAACGATTACGGTTATGGTTGTCAGCAGGAGCCAGGCCCGATAACTTCGGGTTCGCGTGTTGATCAGCATGGGCGCCAGCCCTGCTGCGATGAGGCCGCACACCGCGGTGATGATGGGCCAGGCATCCGCGCCCAGCGCGGGATAGGTCAGCATGATCGAGGGCACCAGGGTGAAGGCCGCGCCCAGCACGGGCAGGGCGACGACCAGCGCTGGAACCGGCTGCGCGGTGCGCGGGCGCCGCAGCGCGCGCAGCGCCAGGATCGATGCGAGCAGGCTCGCGACCACGGGCGCCACGAACAGGAAGCTCAGTTCCGGAAATTTCAGCGCACACAGCAATGCCAGCGCGCCAAGCCACGCGACGTTGGCCAACCACAGGCTCCACGCGCCGGTACGACGGACGAACAGTCGCACCGCGCAGGCCGGCGCCAGCAGCGCCAGCGCGACGCAGGCCGCATGCATGCCAAGCGGATGTGCCGCCCAGGAATACGCTTCCGCCGGCGGCACCGCCCCGCCAGCGCGGACCAGCGTCAGCAATAGTGCGGCGGCGATCACCGCACCCAGCCAGCCGATCATCAGCGCCGCAAACGCGTAGACGATGTCCTGTGCGGGAACTTCGACGCGGCGCCGTAGCTTCCACAGCGCGAAGCACAGTGCGGCCGTGAGTGCGATGCCGAGCCACGCCGCCCAGCTCGCGGGCCAATGCACGAGGGTGCGGCCCAGGACATCAAAGAACACCGAGCCGGCCGCACCCATGCGCGACAGGTCGGCGTCCGCCAGCGCCTGCACGACCGCCAGCGCGTTCTGTCCCTGGTGCTGGAGGCTCCCGAGGCTGAGATTTTCAAAGTTATCCTGCGGCGTGTGATAGCGCTCGACATCGCCGATCAGCGCGAAATTGAAGCCTTGGTAGCCGGCCGCCTTGAACACGGTGAAATCGGTGTCGTTCGGCAGCAGTTTGTAGATGAAGTAATAAAGTGAATTGCTCATCGGCCGCGTAACGGCCGAGGCAAACAGGCGCATTGAAAAATCGGTAGCCGTGCCGGTTTCGAACATCAGGCTGGAGCCGGTGTCGCCGCGCGCGTCGAGATTCACCACGGCTTTTACGGTACGGGCGGCCGGGTGTGCGTCCACGAACAGATGTGCGCCCAGGAGTCCCGCTTCCTCGCCCTCGTCGATCAGCAGGATGACCGGGTGGCGCGGCGTGGGCTGTTGTTTGAGGATGCGCGCAATCTCGAGTATCGAAGCAACGCCGATGCCGTCATCGCCCGCGCCGGGGCCTGCCGGGACCGAGTCATAGTGCGCCGCGAGCAGCACCGCGCCGCTGGCGGGTTCGGAACCGTCGATGCGCGCGACGACGTTGACCGTCATACCGCAGACCAGGGCCGTGTCGCAGACCCAGCCGCTTTGCAGTTCCGTCGGAATACCCAGCGCGCTCAGTCGCGCAACGAGCCCATCCCGGATCCGGGCGCCGCCGGCGCTGGCGAGCGGGTGGGGGTTGCCGTCACCGATCAATTCGCGCAGTTCAGTCGCAGCGCGTTGCGCGGAAAAAACGCCGCCGGGAGCCTCTGCAGCTTGCGGTGCCGGCGGTTCGTACATCCATTGCGTCAGCGCTGCGAACGCCAGCACCGCAACCAGGGTGATCCAAAGCGCACCGCCGTCCGGTTTGACGCGATCCCGTCCGGCCGCTGCGCTGCTCATGGTCCCGGTCTCCCTGACAAACTCAGGGGACGATCATACGCTAGGAATGCAACCGCACCGCCAGCGCCAATACACCCACCAGGATGACCGAACCGATGACGGCAATACGCATGAAGCGATCCTTGATTTCCATGAGCTGCCCCCGGTTCGGTTTGGTGTGCGGGCCATTCCAGCCGCGCCGGGAACTCCCGGCAAGCTGTCGCGAATCGCGCACAGCAGCCCCGGCGATTTCAGGATTCCATAATCCAATCTTCAGGCCTTGGGCAGCACTCCGCCTGGCGTCAGCTTGTCGATCGCGGTAGGCAGGGCCTGCGTAAGCTTCGCGAGCAGGTCCTGCGGATTGATGCCCATCTTGGCCGCGAGCTGCGCTATCGCGCCGGCTCCGAGCGCCTGGTGGAGCTGATCAGCGCTGACAGGCTGGTTCGGCCCGCTGCCCACCCATGACTTGACCGTGTCACCCAGCCCCTTTTGCTGGAGTTCGGCGACGATGCCTGTTACGCCGCCGTGCTTCTCGATCAGATGATTTACTACCGTCGCCATCTCCGCGCCGACGATACCGCCCAGAATGCCGTCGAACATGCCCATGCTCTATTCCTCGCAACTCAAAGAAATGGATGGGCAATGATACGGCTTGCGCGCGACAGTTTGATGTACTCTTTTCAATCGATGGATTTCAGGCGACCCATGCGCACGATCATTGGTTGGTTGTCGGCGTCGATACTCGGTGCGGCGGGCTGGTGGCTCGGTGCATACGTCGGGCTGATCACCGCTGTCGTGATGAGCGCCATCACCGGCGGCGCGGGTCTGTACTACGGGTACCGGTGGTTTGACCAGAACCTGAAGTAACAGACCACCGAGCTGTCCGCGCTCAGACCAGCGGCGTGCCACGCGGCACGTGCACCACCACGGTGCCGGCGATCTTGTCGTGCCACGACTGGCGCTCGGAATCGAACACCACCCAGATGAAGCCCAGCCCGGCCACGGCCATCGACAGGAATGCGCCGAGCGCCCGGGCGACCGCCGTAGGCCAGTCAATGGCGCGCCCGTCGAGCCGCACCACGCGCAACCCGCAGACGATGCCGCCGATGGTGGTGCCGCGCAGCTTCCACATCACTGCGCCGTAGGCGGCGAGGATCAGCAGCAATCCACGGCCGTGATGCGGCAGGTCGACAATGGAGCAGATGATGCCCACCAGTATGAGGTCCAGCAGGAGCGCGGCCATGCGGATCCAGAAACCGGCGCGGTTTGCGTGCTCGAGTGACACGACGGGCGGCGGTGGCGCAGGCGGTGCCGTGTCCGAGGTGGGTGCGGCATCCGGGCCGGGAGCGGCTGCAGCGGCGGCGGCCGGGGGCGGCGCCGCGCCAGGCGGAGCCTTTGCCGCACGCGATGCGCGCATGCCGAGGATCAGCGTGTAGACGACGATGCCGAGGCCGAGGATATCGAGGCCCTTGTAGACGATGAATCCAAGCACTGGCACCACGTACAGGAGCAGTGCAATGAGTCCACCGACCAGCACGGCGAGCACCGGGCGCGGTTCCGGAGAGCCTGCGCGAGCCAGCAAGACGCGCCGCCCGATCCATGCCAGTGCCACGGCCTTGCCGAACAGCCCGGCGATGAATAGCGCGAAGGCGAGGAACGGAATCAGGATCATGCCGATCACGGTGACCACGAGCAGGATGAACACGATGGGCTTGCACAGTAAGGTGAAGATCGAGGCCAACACCGTGCGGCCCGGACGCGCTTCCATCGTGCGGACACAGTTGTTGACGCCCTGCGGGAACAGCAGGGCGATGAGCAGATAGAGACCGAGGAAACCCAGCGCCAGGGCCCAGGCCCAGCCCAGGCCCGGCGCGAACGCCAGCGGACGGCCCAGCAGCAGGCAGTGGTGTACCCAGGACTGGAGCCACCCAAAGCTGCCCGTCTTGCCGAACATCATGACGTTCTGGACACTGCCGTGAACCACGGCAGCGGGGTCGCGGATCAGTTCGCCGCCGATCGCCACGACGTCGCCACCGACATCGGCGTGCGGGCCCAGCTCGACGTTGCCGAACACCGCGACCACGTTTTCACCGACCTGGCTGTCGACGTAGGTGTTGCCGATCACGGCAACCGCAGCCTCGCCGACCGGACCGGTCACGCGCGTATTGCCCACCACGGAAACCACGGCCTCGTCGACCTGGCCGGCGCTCGTCGACGAGCCCAGCACCGAGACCACAGCCGTTGCGTGTTCACCGGCAGCCAGCGTCGAGTCATGGCCGAATGACACCAGGGCATTGTCATGTCCGGCATGGCCGCCGGCGGCATCAACATCGGTATCGGTATCAGTATCGGTGTCGGTGTCCTTGTCTGCCGCCTTGACGTCCGCTGTGATCTCGATCTTCATTGTGTGCGGCTTCTTCGCCGCCGCAGGCGGCTGCATGGCAGCAGGCGGCGTGGCGCTGGCCTGCGGCATCGATACCGTGGCGAGGGCCGTTCGTGGCACGGTCAGCAGGCTCGACAGTGCGAGCGCGGCGAGCAGGAATAGGGGTGTCTTTTTCATGATTCAGTACCGAGCGTGCTCTGGAGTGGTGTCGATCAGGGTGCGAAACGCCGCGGCGCCAAGCCCGAACAGCGCTGCATACAGGAGCAATGCGAGACTGGCGCTGCCATAGACCCACACGGGGGAAATATTGCGCGTCACCATGCCGCCGAGCGTCTGCAGGGCATCGCCGAGGTTGGCAAACATCTGCATGCCGGCGCGCACCGTATTCGCGGGGGCGGACTGCCCGGCCGCCTGCCATAACGATCCGAGCCGCGCCGTCGTCGTGTACGAGAGCCATACCAGGCCGGCGCTCAACGCCAGGAACAGGCTGCGGGCAAGCCACGGCCAGCGGCTGAAGCCTTGCAGCCACCATGGCTCGGCCGCTGCCGTCGCGAGCCGCTGCAGGATCGCGGCCTCGAGACTGGCGGGAGCCTGGCGCATCGGTTGCTGGCGCAGCACGCTGCTGATGAACTGCTCGAGTTCGCGCTCGTCAAGGGGCCGCTTGGTATTGCTGTTCACAAAGCCTCCAGCTGTTCCGGCGTGATGCCGCGGCGCGCGAGTATTCGCTCCAGCGCCTGGCGCGCGCGATGGATGTCAGTCTTGACCTTGGGTAGTGAGACCTGCAGTTTTTGCGCGATCTCTTCATAGGGCAGTTCTTCGAAATGGAATAGCACCAGCGGCACGCGCTGGTGTTCCGGCAGTTCACGCAGCGCCGCCTCGACGTATTCATGGCGCTCGTCCTCGCGTACGTTTTCCACCACCGATTCCTCAGCGGCAAAATCGAGCACCGGATCGTCGTCGGAATCATCCTTGCCCTGAAGCTGTGAA
This sequence comes from Gammaproteobacteria bacterium, assembly GCA_043751915.1. Taxonomy (GTDB): domain Bacteria; phylum Pseudomonadota; class Gammaproteobacteria; order Steroidobacterales; family Steroidobacteraceae; genus FEN-1191. The sequence continues at coordinate 6,992 of JAYUZI010000033.1, forward strand.
AAGAACACCCAGCGCTTGCGATAACGCGTGAGGTGCGTAAACGTGAGATTGGTGGCGACCGTCTTGAGCCACCCGGCGGCGCGCGGGTTGTCCTTGAGCTCATCGAAGCGCTGGTGCGCGCGCAGGAACACTTCCTGGGCGATGTCCTCGGCCTGAGCGTCGTTGCCGCTCAGGCGCGCGGCCGTGGAGAAAACCATGTTCTGGTAGGTGCGCATGAATTTCGTGAACTCGGCGTTCCGGTCGCTTTCCTGTTTGGGGGTCTGCACTTGGATGTCGTCGCTTAAGTGCATAACCCGCGCCCGGGCCTAAAGTTTCACAATTATATTGTTATAGATCAGCATCTTAGATGCTTCTTGATCGGGTCTGTGGCGCGCTGCCGCAGGCCGGGACCAGCCGGGACCGGATTATGGACCAGGAGGGAGGGAGTTCGCGACTCCCTGCCGCGATGCCGGTCTAGCGGCTGGAGGCGGCCTGGGTCGAGGCGCTTGCGCGGTTGGCCGCGAGGCTTTCCTTGCCCGTGACCTGGAAGCGCCCGCGCATCATCGACATATGCCCGGGATAGGAACAGAAGAACGAGTAATCGCCACCGGCTGACAGGCTCGATGTGCTGAAGGTGATGGTCGTGACTTCGCCGCCGCCGACGATTTTCGTCGCCGCGATGACGCGTTTGTCGCCCGCTGGCAGATATCCTTTATCGAAGCCGGCGGCGATGCCGGCGCTGGCCAGTGCGCCGACGTCCGAGCTGCGCGCCAGCACCCAATCGTGGCCGAGCACGTGCGCCTCCATCTTGCCGATGTGGTGCAGCGTGAGCCGCACTTCGGCGCAGCTCGCGTCCACCTGCAGGGCGCGGGCGTTGAACTGCATCATGTCGTTGGCTTCGACGGTCAGCTGGCAGTTGCCAGCGTGAGCGGCGCCGGCCACGCACGCGGACAGCATGAGCCCCAGTTGCCAGGCCGCACGCATGCCGCGCGCGGCGTTCACAGCGCCACCCACAGGAATCCGAACATCGTGTTGTTGTCGGAAGCGCCACCGCTGGCGCCGTCAAACTTCGAATAGTCGATGTACTGCAGTCCCAGGCGCACGTTCAGCCAGGGGCGGTACGGCGAATTCAGTTTGCCGAAGGGCACGTATTCGAGCTGCACCAGGTAGCCGTTGCTGTCGGGTCTGCCGGTCGCAGCGTACAGCGTGGCATCGCTGCTGCCGGTGACACTGAACATTCCAAGTCCGGCCACGTAGGTCTGCTTGTAAGTCCAGGTGACGTCGCCGCGGAAACTGTCCAGGCTCCCGGAGACGTTGTCGGCTTCACCCACCGCCACCGCGGCATTCAGGTGACGCGACTCATGCACGTAAGCCAGGTTCGCCTGCAGGTTGCTGCCGTCGGCAGCCGTGTGCTGATAGGTCGCGTCGACGCCGAAGTCGTCGAACTTGTTGGTCTCGGCCATGGTCGGGTCGGGTTTCTGCTTGACGTTCAGGCCCAGCGCGCCGACCGAGAAGTAGTGCGGCCCGTTGGCGAACTGCACGGCCGCGCGCCAGTAGGGCGCAAAACTGTCGAGATGCAGGTTGTCATCTGGGCTCAGACCGACGTCGTTCAGCAGGCCGTCGCCGAGGTTCTTGTAGCCGCCGGCTTCTATGTAGAAGCGATCATCGATCATCGCGTAGAACGTGGGGCCGAGCACGCGCTCGCTGATGCCGTCATAGATGACCGGCCCGGTTCCAGGTGTAGGAGCCAAGGCCGACCCGGTGTAGGGAAAACTCCAGACCGACGTGGAATTCCACAAGTCGGAGACGGTTGGATTGTTGTTGATGGTGACGCCGCCCACGACGCCGTGGCTGCCCAACTGGAAGGAACGCGCGTAGCGCACATCAAACGCACCCCAGGCGGTATGGCGTTCGGTGCCGCTGTAGGCCACTTCGATAAACCCGCCAGCGTGTTCGCCGATCCGGCCGGCGTAGAATCCGGTCAGCTCGTTCATCGCGAAGTTGTTGTTGCTGCTGTAGTGCGGGGCATCCTGCACGTCGGCCGAAGTATGGGTATAGGTCAGCACTGTCATCAGCGCCAGCGGTACCGATTTGTTGTGCGCGCCGAGCGCATAGGCGTTGAGCTTGAACTGCCGGCCGTAGGCGGTCAGCGCAGGACCGAAACCGATGGAATGGCACTGCGTGCAGGGGAGCCCGGTCTGCTGCGCGTAGCTGGGCAGAGCCTTCGCGGGCGCCGTGCACAGGAGCGCCGCGGCAGCCAGCGCTGCATACGAATACAGGCGTGGTTTCGAGAAGCGACGCATGCGAAAGCCCGAGGCGCCAACTGCCGTGATATTCATTTTTCCCTCAGTCCAGATTCTTCAGGTCTTGTTAAGACGATCCCAGTTGCGGCCACAGTAGCAACAGCGCGCTGGCTGAGGGACGGGGAAAACTGCGCAAGTTCCGGTAGGAAACACTGCAAAGGGACGGCATCCCGCGGCAGCATAAAAAATTGTTATGTCAAGTGCGTGTTGGTGCGAGTCAACCTGGGCGGACCAGTCGCGTTGCATTCACCAAGCGGACCGTTCCCGCGAATGCTTCAACCGAGCCAACGGAGTTACCGACATGAACATGAAAATCTTCGCCCTTGCCGCCGCCTGTCTTATTGCCGGTCCCGCCTTGGCGGGCACCCCGGTTCTGCATCAGCGCGAAGCGCGCCAGCAGGCGCGCATTGCCCAGGGCGTGCGCTCCGGCGAACTCACCCGTCCCGAGGCGCGGCGCCTCGAGCGCGGGCAGGTGCATGTGTATCGCATGGAAGGTGCGGCGCGCGCCGACGGCGTGGTGAGCGCGGCGGAACGCGCGCGGCTGCAGCGCGCGGCCGACGTGCAGAGCCGCCGCATCTATGTACAGAAACACGACGCCCAGTCGCGCTACTGATTCCCGGGTACACGACACCAGTGCCGCGCAGGCCCTGTCGCCGCAAGGCGCCAGGGTCTTTGCGTGCCCGCAGCCGAACGCTCGGTTCAAGCGGCACAGCAGATTGATGTCGGCCTTAACCGACAGTGTGCATCGTGCGCACACATGCCCTGAAGATGCCTCACGCATCGGGCGTAACAGGAGTACTGATCATGAGAACGATGTTGGTTGCCGCGGCCGCACTGATCGTGCTGGTCGCTTGCGGGGGTGGCGGTTCCATGTCCGCAACCGGCGTGACAGCAATGACACAGTCGGTGGCGACTTCGGGAACGATCACGGCTTTCGGCAGCGTGTTCGTCAACGGCGTGCGCTATGACATTTCCGCTGCGCGGTTGAAAAAGAACGGCAAGGCCGTGACCCAGGCTGCACTCGCCGTGGGCGAAGTGGCCACGGTGCGCGGGCACCAGAACCTCGGCACGGGCCAGGGCAGTGCCGACTCGGTTGAAGTCGAGGACAACGTGGTTGGACCCATTGCCACGATCGATGTCGCGGGCAACATGCTCACGGCGCTTGGTCAGACCGTCAAGGTCACGGCCAGCACCTCCTTCGGCAAGGGCATCACCCCGGGAGATCTGACCGGGTTGACGGCGGGCGACCCGATCGAGGTCAGCGGCCTCGCCGACGCAACGGGCACCATTGTCGCCACGCGCATCGGCCGCGCCGAGACCGGCGAGCCGCTGCAGGTGCTGGGCAAGGTGGCGTCATTCGATGCCGGCACGCACACCTTCAATATCAACAGTCTGATTGTCGATGCGACCACGGCGATGCTCAGCGGTTTCACCAGCGGACAGCCTGCCAACGACGACCTGGTCGTGGTGCGCGGCACGCAGTTCGACGCCACCGCGGTACGCCTCACTGCCGACGCGGTAGAGCTGGCGACCACCGACCCGCGCGAGTCGGAAGACGGCAGCCATGCCGAGTCTGGTCATGTTGAACTGGAAGGCCTGGTCATGAAATACGTGTCGGCCACCGACTTCGAGGTCGACAGCGCGAAAGTGATCACCACCGCTGACACGAAGTTCTCAGGCGGTAGTGCGATGGACCTGGCGGACAACGTCAGGGTCGAAGTTCGCGGCATGCTGGATGCGAACCAGGTGCTGGTTGCGGACGCGGTCGAAATTGATCACGTCGCGGCGCTCAAGCTCGAGGCGACCGCCGCGCAGGTGGGTGCGGTGAACGGCACACTCACGCTGCTCGGCGTGACCGTCACGGTCGACGCCGATACGCGCTTCGAGGACAAGAGCAGCGCAGCCGTGCAGCTGTTCACGCTCCAGGATGTCCATGACGGCGACACCGTGGTGGTGCGCGGCTACGAGAGCCCGGCCGGCAGCGGCAAGCTCCTGGCGCGCAAGTTCGAGCGGCTGGCGCCGACCACCGACGTGGTGGTGCGCGGACCGTTCACGGCGACCACC
>JAYUZI010000034.1:0-8292 GCA_043751915.1 Gammaproteobacteria bacterium
GACGTAGGCGCGGGCGAAATCGCCGGGCGCACCAAAATCATTGGCGAGCTGGGCAAAGAAATCGAGATCGATGTAGACCTTCTGGTCGCCCGGACAGTAGAACGGCCCGGCGGCCGTACTCGCCGTGCCGCAGGCCGAGGCCACTTCGCCGCTGAACAGCACCAGTGTCGGCGGCGCGTAGTGCTGGCCGGCGGCAGCGAAATACTTCGACCAGACGTCCTCGGTTTCGCCGAGCACGGCGGCGGCAAAATCGCCCTGTGGATCGGTGGGTTTGCCTGCGGGCACGCTCGAGGCCGGATCGGCGGTGCCCTGCGTCACGCTGTCGCCGACGCCGATGAGGGTCATCATGGTGGCCGGGCTCACGCCGAGGAAATAACCCGCAATCAGCAGTACGATGGTGCCGATGCCGATCGTGGCGCCGCGCCGCCCCAGCGGCAGTCCGCGCCGGTCCTCGACGTTCTCGCTGCGACGCATATCTTCCAGGCGCATGATGGTTTCCTGCTGCTGAACGCTAGTGATTCGCCGACGGTGGCTCAAGCCCTTGCGTGTACAGCACCTTGCCATCCGGTTTGACGAGAATGGCATCGACATCGCCAAGGCGCTCGTAGATCACCAGCGCGGCCTCCGCGCCCAGCACGAAGGCGGTCTTGGAAAGCCCGTCGGTACGCGTGGCGGTTGGCGCCAGGATGGTCGCGCTGCGCACCGCGCTGGCCGAATGGCCGGTGCGCGGATCGATGATGTGATGATAGCGGACGCCGTTCTCGTCGAAGTAGCGCTCGTAGTCGCCTGAAGTGGAAATCGCTGTGTCGACCAGCGGCAGACGGGCGATGACCTCGTCCTTGCGGTCCGGATGCCGGATGCCGACGATCCAGGGCTTGCCAAAGCGGTCGCCGATGATGCGGCTGTCACCGCCGGCCGAGACCAGCGCATGCCCGATACCCAGGCCCTGCAGGATCGCGATGCCGCGATCGACGGCGTAGCCCTTGGCGATGCCGCCCAGGTCGATGCGCACGCCAGGCTGGGAAAAACGCACTGTGCGTGCCGCATGATCGAGCAGCACATGATGGTAGTTGACAGCCGGCAGCGCCGCCCCGATCTGCGCCTCGGTAGGGCGATGGTGCGCGCGAAAATCGTACATGAAGCCGACGCTCGCGTAAGTGATGTCAAAGGCGCCGTCGGTGAGGCGCGAATAATCGAGCGCCGTCGCCAGCAAGTCGAACAATTCCCGGCTGATCTTCACCGGGCCGCGGGCGGCGCGGGCGTTGACGCGCGAAACCTCGCTGTCGGGCTTGTAGGTGCTCATCGAGGCATCGATGTGGCGCATCTCGGCCATCACCGCGTCGATGGCGCGTTCGCCGGCCGCGTGATCGCGCGACCACAGCTCGACGACGATGCGCGTGCCCATGGTGCCGTCGACGGTGCGCGAGACCCATGCGGCCTGCGCGGGCGGCGCCAGAACCACCATCAGAGCGGCAGTCACCACCACCACCGCCGCGCGACCCGGCGCGCTCACAGTGTCAGCCGCTCGCCCGGGCCCGGCATGGAAACCGGCACGCCCGCCAGGAGCGCCGCGAAAGCACTCATCGCCCGCTGTTCACCATGCACGAGCACGGTGCGCTCAGCGCCCCCCACCCGCGCATGCCAGCGCAGCAGTTCGCCCTGGTCGGCGTGCGCAGAAAAGCCATTGATCGTATGCACCTGTGCCCGCACCGGGATTTCCTCGCCGAACAGGGTGATGGTGCGCGCACCATCGATGATGCGTCGCGCCGGCGTGCCCTGGGCGGCGAAGCCGACGAATACGATGCTGGCATCAGGGCGCGGCAGGTTGTGCACCAGGTGGTGGCGCACACGCCCGCCGGTGCACATGCCAGATCCGGCCATGATCACGGCGCCGCCGCCGACGCGATTGATCGCCATGGATTCGCTGGTCGCGCGCACCAGACGCAAGCCTGCGAAGCCGAACAGGTCGTGTCCGCCGGCGAACAATGCCGCAGCCTCCGCGTCATAGCACTCCGGATGGGCCCGATAGACCTCGGTGGCGGACACGGCCATGGGCGAATCGACATACACCGGCAGCTGCGGCGGCAGCGCGCCCGAGGCGATGGCCGCGCGCAGCGAATAGAGGATCTCCTGGCTGCGCTCGAGCGCGAAGCTCGGAATCACGACGTTGCCGCCGCGCGCGATGGTGGCGCTGATGACGCCGACGAGTTCGGCAACGGAATCGGCCGGCGAGCGATGGGCGCGATCGCCGTAGGTGGTCTCCATCAGCACGATTTCGGCTGCGGGGGGCGATGGATCGCGGATGATCGGCCGACCCGCGCCGCCGATGTCGCCCGAGAACAGCACGCGGCGCGCGCGGCCATTTTCGGTGAGCTCCGCCAGTATGTGGGCCGAACCCAGTATGTGACCGGCATCGTGAAAGCTCACGCGCAGATCGCCGGCGAGTCCTATCGGTTCGCCATAGGCGGCGACACGCCCGAAGCGCGCCATGGCCGCGGCCACGTCGGCCTGCGCGTACAGCGGCGCTGCGGGTTTGCCGCCGCGCGCGCGGCGGGTGCGCCAGGCGGCGTCTTCCTCAGCCATGTGCGCGGCATCCTGCATGACGATCTGCGCCAGCTCGCGCGTGGCGGCGGTGGCAATGATCTCGCCGCGGAAGCCACGCTTCGCCAGCAGCGGCAGCCGGCCGCAGTGGTCCAGGTGCGCGTGCGTCAGCAGCAGGAAATCGATCGCCGCGGCGTCGAACCCGAGCGGCGCGGCGTTTTCCTCCTCCAGTTCGCGGCCGCCCTGGAACATGCCGCAGTCGATCAGCAGTACGTTGCCCGCGCACTCGAGCAGGTGACAGGAGCCGGTGACGTCGCGGTCAGCGCCGTGAAAAGACAATTTCATCAGAACCCTCCGCCACCAAAAATGTCATCGCCGGACTGTCGATACCACGCGACGATGCCGCGCCAGATCGACGCGGCGTCTTCGGCGAACCAGAACAGCTCGGCATCCTCGGGATCGATCACCCCCTCGGCCAGCAGGAAGGGGATGTCGATTACGCGCCGCCAGTACTGTGCGCCGACCAGCACCACCGGCACCAAGCCCATCTTGCGGGTCTGCAGCAGCGTCAGCGCCTCGAACAACTCGTCCATGGTGCCGAAGCCGCCGGGGAACGCCACCAGCGCGCGGGCGCGCTTGAGGAAATGGAGCTTGCGCATCGCGAAGTAATGAAAGCGGAAACACAGCTCCGGCGTGATATAGGGGTTGGGATACTGTTCGTGTGGCAGTTCGATATTGAGACCCACGGTCTGCGCGCCGACATCGAAGGCGCCGCGGTTCGCGGCTTCCATGATGCCCGGGCCCCCGCCGGTCATGACCGCCGTGCTGCCATGCCGCGGGTCCGGATTGCTGCGCGCCACGAGGCGCCCGAACTCACGGGCCATCTCGTAGTACCCGCTCTTGGCGTGTAGCTGCTCCGCCACGGCCGCCTGCCGTGCCAGTTCGGCGTCGTCGGGCGCACGCAGGGCCGCCGCGCGCGCCGCCTCGGCGCGCCGCCGCGCCACGGCCGGCTCAGCAATCCGTGTACTGCCGAACACCACGATGACGTGCTCGATGCCTGACGCCTGCAGCAGCAGCTCGGGCTTGAGGTAGTCGAGCTGTAGCCGGGCGCCGCGCGTGTCGTCGCGATGCAGGAACTCCGGATCCGCGTCGCCTGGCAGATAGCTGGGGCTCGCCATGATGGCCGCCACACGCGCGGGTGCACCGGGATCATCCTGTGCGGATTTGGCGGTTTGCCAGGGTAGCGGCGCGCGACGTGGCTTCTTCATTATTCGTAGCGCAAGGCATCTATGGGGTTGAGGCGCGCGGCCCGGCGCGCCGGCACGAATCCGAAGACGATGCCGACCACGGCCGAAGCCAGGATTGCCAGCGCCACGGTACCTACTCCGATGCTCACCGTCCAGCCGGCCGTATACGAGATGACGATCGTGATGCCAATGCCAAGGATCAGGCCGAGCAGCCCGCCCCCCAGGCACAGCAGCACGGCTTCGGTCAGGAACTGCGCCAGCACGTCGACGCGGCGCGCTCCAACCGCCATGCGCAGGCCGATCTCGCGGGTACGTTCGGTTACCGACACCAGCATGATGTTCATGATGCCGATGCCGCCAACCAGGAGTGACATCGCCGCGGTGGTGGCCAGCAGATAGCTCAGGGTTGCCTGCTGTTCGTTGCGAGTCTGAAGCAGTGCGGCAAAATTGCGGATCATGAAGTTGTCGGCCGCGCCCGGGCTGATGCGCCGCTGCTTGCGCAGCACCGTGGTCACGGCAGCCTGGGTTTCCGCCAGGTCGTAACCATCAGCGACCAGGGCCATGATGTTGCCGACGCTGTCGGGTACGGTGGCGAAAGCGTGGCCGACCAGTCGCGAGCGTGCGGTCGTCAGCGGCACAACAATCACGTCGTCGGCGTCATTGCCGCCGGACTGCCCGCGCCTGCTAAGCGTGCCGATGATCTCGAAGGGGATGTTGTTGATGCGCAGCAGCTCGCCGGTCGGATCGGCATCCACGGCGAACAGCTCCCGGCGCACTGAGGAACCGATGATCGCCAGCCGCGCGCCGCTCGCGACCTCTGCGGCGGTGAAGTACCGGCCGGAGACCAGCGGCCAGGGACGCACTTCGAAGTACTCGGCATGAACACCGTTCACCTGGGTCCTCCAGTTGGCCGCGCCATATACGGCCGTGACCCCGCCGCCGAGCTGGCCCGAGATCGCGGCAATGCCGGGCACGCGCTCGCGGATCACGCGCAGATCCTTTTCCGAGAGCGGTACGGCGGCGCCGGCGCCGAGCTGCTGGCCGGCGATGCGCATCGAACCCGCCATGATGTTCAGCACATTGGTGCCCAGCGAGGCAATCTGCTGCTGCAGCGCGATGGCCGCGCCATTGCCGATCGCGGCCATGACGATGACCGAGGCGACACCGATGATGATGCCGAGGGCGGTAAGACAACTGCGCAGCTTGTTGAGCCGGAGCGCCGTAAGCGCGAGGCGGATGAATTCGGCGGCGGTCTGCAGGTTCATGGCTGAGTGCCCGTCAGTGGGCGGTCGCGCCGGTGCGTTCATCGGCCACGATCCGGCCGTCGCGCATGCGCAGCAGGCGGCGCGCGTAGGCCGCCACCTCAGGCTCGTGGGTGACGATGATGATCGTCAGGCCGGCGGCGTTGAGTCGCGTGAACAGGGCCATGATTTCCGCCGAGGTCTGCGTGTCGAGCGCGCCGGTCGGCTCATCCGCCAGGATCAGGCGTGGCGAGTTGACCAGTGCGCGGGCGATCGCTACGCGCTGCTGCTGCCCGCCCGAGAGCTGCGAGGGCTGGTGGTGGAGCCGGTCGCCGAGGTTCACCAGTTCGAGGCTGGCGCGCGCCGTCTGGTTCACGTCGGGTGGTCGCTGGCGGGCATAGTGGAGTGGGAGCTTGACGTTGTCGAGCGCGGTGGTCCGGCGCAGCAGGTTGAACTGCTGGAACACAAAACCGATGGTGCGGTTGCGCAGCTCGGCCAGCTGGTCGGAATTCATGCCAGCGAGCGCCGCGCCGTCGATTTCCATGACCCCGGCGCTGGGCGTGTCGAGCGCGCCGATCATGTTCATCAGCGTCGACTTCCCCGACCCCGAAGGCCCCATGATCGCCACGAATTCACCCGGCATGATTTCGAAGGATACGTCACGGAGTGCTTGCACCTGCTGCTCACCCAGCTGATAGGTCTTGACCAGGTGCCGGGCCGCGATCAGGGGCGCCCCCGCCATGTCAGTCTTTCGCAACCCGCGACCGCACGATGACCTGGCCGCCGGCGGCCAGGCCGCTGATGAGTTCGGCGTACTTGTCGTCGGTCAGGCCGACGCGCACGTTGCTGATCTCGGGCTTGCCGCCCGCATCAAGCATGTAGACCGTCGCCGCGCGCTCGGTGACCCGGGCGCTTAATGCCAGGTATTTCTCCAGCTGCTCCGGGGTCAGTACCGCCGCCAGGGCGTTGATCGTCCGCAGGCGGTTGGCGGCCGCCACATCGCCCGAATCGCCGAACATGCGCCGCATGTTGGGGAGAGCCCCGCCACCCAGCGGGTTGTTGCTCGTCGCCTGCGAGGCTTCCAGGATGCGGTTGGCCACGGACCTGAGCGCCGCCGTGACTGCGGTCTGCTGCGTGGCGTCGAGACCCAGTTGCTGCATGAGCGAGGGCGTCAGTTCCAGGAGCGGGCGCGGCGCCGCGGCGCCGGCCACCGGCGCGCCGCCAGGCAACGCGGTCACACGGCCGTCCGTCCCGGGATGGAAGCGCAGCGCCGCCGCCGGCAGGCGCAACACATCCTTGCGTTGCGCGGTCACCAGTCTGACATTCGCCGTCATGCCCGGCAGCAGGATCTGTTCGGGATTGTCTGCCTGCACCATCACGCTGTAGGTCACGACGTTCGCGGTGGTGCTGCCGTTGATGCGCACTTGCGCGATACGCCCGCGGAAACTGCGCTCGGGATAAGCGTCCACGGTAAAGGTGGCAAGTCGCGCCAGCCGGACCGAACCGATATCCGCTTCGTCCACCTTGGTCTCAATCTGCACCTGCGAGAGGTCGCGCGCGATCTTGAACAGTGTCGCGACTGTCATGGCCGATTGCACCGTCTGGCCGACATCGACGGCGCGATCGATAACCACGCCGTCCACGGGTGCGCGAATCTGCGTGTGCGACAGGTCGATGCGCGCCTGGTCGAGTTGCGAGCGCACCTTCACGAGTTGCGCCCGCGAATTATTGAGCACCGCGCCAGCGATCTTCACGGCGTTGCGCGCCTGCTCGAAGGTATTGCGGGCTTTCTCCAGGTCATTGATCGACAGCAGTCCCTGGTCGGTGAGCTTCTGCGTACGCTCGATGTCGCGCTGCGCCTGCTCGAACACAACCTGGGCGTTGCTGACCTGCACTTCGTTGCTGCCGATGGTCGCTTGCTGCACGATCTGGTCGGCTTCCGCCGCCTGCAGCTTGCTGCGAAAGGTCGAGGGATCGACCACCGCCAGCAGCTGCCCCTTGGTTACCTTGCTGTTGAAATCGACGTCGACCTCGGTGATCTGGCCGGAAACCTGCGAACCCACCGGCACCGTGATCAGCGGGGAAATCGTGCCCGAGGAGGACACGCCCACTTCGATATTGCCGCGGCTGACCGCAACGGTCTCATAGCTGGCGCGGGACCCGCCACCGCCGGCAAAGAACAGCCCATAGCACAGGCCGACAATGCCCAGGGTGACGGCAGCCCAGGCCAGGCGCCGCCTCGGGAACAAACTTGACAATGTGTTCATGGCGACCCTGGTTAGCGCGCTGGCGGATGCGCCATTGGACAGCGGCTCAGCATGACAGTTCGCGCAAGTCTCGCCGACCGCGCGTTATCCGGCCAGCGCCGCGTCGAGCAGGTTCTTCTGCGCGAGCCACTCCCGGTTGTAGAGTCGCGAGAGGTATTTCGCGCCGGTGTCGCACAGTACCGTCACGATGAGGTGCCCCGGTCCAAGTTGCCGCGCCACGCGGGTCGCGGCCGTGACATTGACGCCGCTGGTGCTGCCGAGAAACAGGCCCTCCTCGCGCAGCAACCGATAGACGCAGGCGACCGTCTCGGCGTCTTCCACATGCACCGCGTCGTCCACCGGTACGTCCTGCATGTTGGCGGTGACGCGGCCGATGCCGATGCCTTCGGTGATCGAACCCGCACCGGTCATCTTCAGCGCCCCGTTGCGGATGTATTCGAACAGCGCACTGCCGGGCGGATCGGCCAGCACGGTGCGCACGCGCGGATTGCGCGACTTGAGATATTCGGACACGCCGCCGAGCGTGCCGCCGGTGCCGCTGGCAGTGACAAAGGCGTCGATCCGGCCGGCGGTCTGCTCCCAGATTTCCGGCCCCGTGGTGGCCACGTGGGCACGGCGATTGGCGGTGTTGTCAAACTGGTTGGCCCAGATGGCGGCGGGAATCTCCGTGGCCATGCGCCCGGCGACTTTCTGGTAGTGGTTCGGGTCGCTGTATGGGACGACCTTGACCCGATGCACTTCAGCGCCGAGCGCCTCGATGAGCGCATATTTTTCCGGCGACTGGTTGTCGGGCATGACGATTACGCAGCGGTAAGCGCGCGCGTTGCAGACATGCGCCAGGCCGATGCCGGTGTTGCCCGCAGTGCCTTCCACCACCGTGCCGCCCGCCCGCAGCACACCGCGCTGCTCGGCGTCGAGCACAATGCCGCGCGCCGCACGATCCTTGACCGAACCGCCCGGATTCATGAACTCGGCCTTGCCGAGGATCTCACAGCC
>JAYUZI010000035.1:0-3054 GCA_043751915.1 Gammaproteobacteria bacterium
TTATCCGTAACGAGAGATTTCGCCGCTGCGCTTCCGGCGCGTAAAGGTCGCCGAGTTCACGCGCCAGCCGCGCCAGATCGACTCGTTCGGGTGGCGTACCGCCGCCGCCCGCCTCCGCCTGCGCGATCTGCAGCAATGTGGCCAGCGTGCGCTGCACCCGCTCAAGATCCCCGAGCGTCGCCCGGATGGCCACGTCGACGATATCACCCGCCTGCGCATCGTGCAGGGCCGACTCCAGCCGACTGCGCATGCGCTGCAAGGGCGCCCGCAGATCGTGTGCGGCGCTGTTGAAGGTCACGCGCACGGCCGCGGTCTGCTGTTCGATGCGGTCGAGCATGCTGTTCACGGTGCCCGCCAACTGGTCGAACTCGTCAGCATTGTTCTCGATCGGCAGCCGGCGCGTCAGGTCGCCGGAGATGATGCTCTCGCAGGCCAGGGCCACCGCGCGCACGCGCGAGGCGACCCGCCGGCTGAACCACCAGGCGGTGAGCGCCATGAACACGCCCGTGAGACCCACGCTCCAGTAGCCCGCTGCGCGCAGATGCCGCGCGAAGCGGCGCCGCTCGGAAATATCGGTGCCGACCAGCAGCCGGTTGCCGTCGAGCACCAACACCGCGGCGCGCACCGGATGATCGACTGTGCGTCCTTGCTCATTGAGGGTGATTTCGAAGTCGAGCCACTGGCCATTGGCCGTGGCGGTCTTCGGCCACGCCGACAGATTTCCGCTCAGCGGCGTGCCCTGCCGGTCTACCAGCAGGTAGGCGGCGCCCAGCCGGCCCCAGTCGTCGTCACGATGGTCGAGGACGTTGATTAACCGCTTGAGGTCACCGCCCCGAAAGTCTTCGCGGAGCGATTCGAGTTCGGTCTCGACCACCAGGTCGACCTGTCGCTCCATGGTGCGCTGTGTGAGCAGATAGGCGCTGCCGAGCAGCACGCTGACGCCGACCACCACGCCGCCCATGTACCAGAGCGCCACGCGCGCCGTCGACGCGAACAGCCGCGGCATCCTCACGCGGCGGCTCCCGGGTCCCCCAGGCAATAGCCGGAACCGCGGATTGTGTGCAGCAACGGCGGGCTGAAGTCGCGGTCGATCGCCTGCCGCAGCCGGCTCATGTGCACGTCGATGAGGTTGGTCTGCGGATCGAAGTGCAGGTTCCACACCGACTCGAGCAGCATGGTACGCGTGACGACCTGGCTAACCCGCCGCATGAGGAATTCGAGCAGCTGGAATTCCTTGGCGGTCAGTTCGATGTGGCGTCCGGCGCGCATTACGCGGCGCGCCAGCATGTTCATTTCCAGGTCGGCGACGCGCAGTGTGCCGACGTGACGGTTGTCGCCCGAGGCGCGCCGCAGCAGCGCCTCGACCCGCGCCAGCAGTTCGGCGAACGCGAAGGGTTTGACCAGATAGTCATCGCCGCCCGCGCGCAGACCCTCGACGCGATCGTCGATCGTGCCCAGCGCGCTCAGCACCAGAACCGGGGTCGGCACGCCCTCCTTGCGCAGCGCCCCGACCAGCGACAAGCCGTCGAGGTGCGGCAGCATGCGATCGACGATCAGCAGGTCATAGCGCGTGGCGCGCGCCTCGGCCAGTCCGGCCGCGCCGTCGGTGCAATGCTGCACGCTGTAGCCCGCCTCGCGCAGCCCCTTGCTCACGTGACTGGCGGCCTCACCGTCGTCCTCGACCAGCAGTATCTGCACGCATGCTCTCCCGATTCCGGCCATCGTAACCCTGACCGGTGCGGCAGGCGAATGTTCCCGGGGGCGGGGCACGCCGCCCGCTCAGGCGGCCTGGCGGTACTCCAGCACTCCGGCGACAGCGTGGACGGTCGCGGCAATGCGCACCGCGCTGTGAATCGGTTCGCGCGCCACACCCTGCTGGCGCAACGCCTGCTCGTGCGCACTGATGCACATGCCGCAGGCGTTGATCGCGGAGACCGCCAGCGACATCAGTTCGAAGTCCACCTTGCCGACACCAGGATTGCCGATCACGTTCATGCGCAGGCGCGCAGGCAATTGCTGGTATTCCGGGTCCGCGACCAAGTGCACGAACCGGTAGTACACATTGTTCATGCCCATGATTGCCGCGGCCGAATGTGCCGCCTGCACGTGCTGCACGCTCAGGCGCGTTGCCGCCAGGGCCTCGATCTGCCGCGCAAACGCTGCGTTGCGCGCGGCCAGCGCAGCGGCCAGGGCGATCGACCAGATCTGCTCCTCGCTGAGGCCCGGCGCGCCGGTGACGGTGAGCACGCTGGCGAGGTTCAGGCGCAGGTCACGCGCATAGTCGGGAATCGCTGCGCTGATGAGTTCCAGTTCCATGGTCATTCTCCATTTTGGTAGGGCGATGCAGGCGCGCCGGCGATGCGGTTCAGGCGGCCTTGAGCGTCGACTGGCCCGGCTGCCAGTTGCAGGGGCACAGTTCATCGGTCTGGAGCGCATCGAGAACCCGCAGCACCTCGTCGGGGTTGCGGCCGACGTTCAGGTCCGTGACGTAGACGAAACGAATCACGCCTTCCGGATCCACGATATAGGTGGCGCGCTGCGCAACCCCGGCCTGCGGGTCGAGGATCCCGAGAGCGCCCGAGAGCTCGCGTTTGATGTCGGCGAGCATAGGCAAGCGCAGGTCGCGCAGCTCTTCCCTGGCCTGGCGCCAGGCCAGGTGCACGAACTCGCTGTCGGTGCTCGCGCCAAGCAACAGCGCATCGCGATCGGCAAAGGCGCCGGCCAGCTTGCCGAAGGCGGCGATCTCGGTGGGGCAGACGAAGGTGAAATCCTTCGGCCAGAAAAACACCACCTGCCACTTGCCGGTCAGGCCTGCCGTGTCAATGGTCTGGAAGGCCGTGGCCGGCTCGGCCGAAACCACTGCGGTCAGTGAGTAGCGGGGAAATTTCTGTCCTATGCCCAACATATTTCTGGCTCCTCGATTGAGTTACAACGCGATCGACAGGGGCTAGTGTGCTTTCAATTACCCACAACTTTCTGATTAATTTTAGTAGTTTGCAAATACTTCTTGCCAGTGATTCTCGAAGATGAGATACGAGTGATCCGTGTGCAACG
>JAYUZI010000036.1:0-3233 GCA_043751915.1 Gammaproteobacteria bacterium
CACCGCACCAGAACACCCGCTGTCCGTTGGCGGCCGCATCCCACCACGCGACTCCAAATTCATGGATCGCGCCCGCCGCGCCCGCTTCATCGTATTCCTCGATCAAGGATCGTCCGCCAGGACCGAGACGCCAGACCTCGCGACCCTTGGCGACGCCGCCTTTGGGCATATCGCTGCTGGGCTCGTACCGCACGCGTATTGACCAGGTGCCGAGCATCAGATCCTGCACCGCGGGACCCGGCATGCGAATGTGCGCGGCAACCTCTGCGGCAACGCCGTCATGTGAAAATATGGCGGCCGCACAAATCGCAATCGGCACAAACAATGTGCTGGTGACGTTCCGTGGCATGGGCACTCCCGCCTCGACTCTGGGGTGGTATTCCCAGTACGCGAGCCCGGATCCTAACTGCTGCGCTTCGGCCGGCACAACCCGCCCGTCCAGCCGTTGGCGTCTACCGGGCACCAGCCCGCGCCGGTAGCGCCGCTGAGCGAGTGAGCTAGTGGCCGATAAACGCCATCGGGTCGATCTGCCGCCCGTCCTTCAGCACTTCGAAGTGCACGTGCGGACCGGTGGAACGGCCGGTGGAGCCGACCACGGCGATCGCCTGGCCGCGCTGCACGGTGTCGCCGGCAGCGACCATCACGCGCGAGTTGTGCGCGTAGCGCGTCGTGTAACCGTTGCCGTGATTGACCTCGACCAGCACGCCGTAGCCCTCGCGCGGGCCGGCCCAGGTGACCACGCCCTGCCCAACGGCCAGCACGTCGGTGCCGGCGTCGCTGGCGAAATCGAGACCCTTGTGGAAAGCCTCTTCGCCGTTGAACGGATCCATGCGCTCGCCGAAATAGGACGAGATATACCCGGCCATGACCGGCTTGCCAGTCGGGCGAATTTCGGCCGACAACTGGCGGCCGAGCAGTACGTATTCGAGCGCGGAAAACTGTGTGGTGCGGAAATCGAGCCGGCGGTCGAACTGGTTGATCATCGCCGACAGGTCTGGCACCTGCGCGCCGCGGCCGGCGCTATCGCCTTCGGGGCCGCCCAGGGCCGGATCGTGGTCAAAGTCGAATTCCCGGCTGCTGAGGTTCGCCACCTGGGTGAGGCGTTTGCCGAGCGAGTTGAGACGGATCATGTGCGCGTCGAGCATACCGAGCTTCAGGGCCAGGCCGTCGATGCGCTCCTGCAGGCGCGTCTTGAGCGCCGTGAGTTCCGTGCGCTCTGCGGCGACCGCGGCCGGTTCGCCCAGGGCGCCCATGCTGACCCCCTTCACGCCCACTTTGACGCCCGCCGCAAACACGCCGGCGAGCACGGCCAGGCCCGCGACGCCCAGCAGCGTCAGCGTCAGCGGATGCGCCAGGTTCAGGTGTCGCGCCTTGCCCTGACGTCGCGAGAAGAAGATGAGATTCACGAGTTCAGTCGTCCGTCGCTGCTGGCGCGTTGCGCAGTCTGGGCTTGGAAATTCAGCAACCCGGTTATCATGGCGCTCCCGCCGGTGGTTCGGTGGCTTAGGGTCCCCGCCTCTGGTCCGGCGGGCCTGGTTTCTTATTTAGTGGCCGAGACTATGCCCAAGAACCCCCCTCAAGACAAGAAGTCAGTTCCCAAAAGGCGCACCAGTCCCGCCCGCGCCCGGTTTCGTGCTGCACCGCAAGGTCTTGAAGAGATTATGAAAAAACAGGGGTGGCTTGCGGGCCTGCAGCGCGTGCGCGGGGCGCAGCAGGCCTGGCTCGAGCGGGTCGCAGGGCTGCTGCCCGAAGAGCTGCGGGCGTCTGTGGTCAACGTGGTGCAAAGGGGCGGGCAACTCACCGTACTCACCTCGTCGGCCGCCTGGAGCAGCAGGGTGCGTTTTGCGCTGGCGACAATCGAACCGAAATTGCTGGCCGGGTCGCCGGATATTGTCAAAGTGGTGGTGCGGGTGTCACCCGCCGGACGTTAGAGCCTAGGAAGCGAGCGCGGTGGCCGGAATCGTCAGCGCCTGCACGTAGGAAATCGGCGCCTGCTCGGGCCGCTCGAACACCACCTCTTCCCAGGCCTGCGCGTCGGCCTGCAGTGCGCGCAGCAGCCGGTTGTTGAGGCCGTGGCCGGACTTGTGGCCGCTGAACTCGCCGATCAGGCTGTGGCCCAGCAGGTACAGGTCGCCGATCGCATCGAGGATCTTGTGTTTCACGAACTCGTCTTCGTAGCGCAGCCCGCCCTCGTTGAGCACCCGCGAATCATCGAGCACGATCGCGTTGTCGAGCGTGCCGCCGAGCGCCAGGTTGCGCGAGCGCAGCATTTCCAGGTCGCGCATGAAGCCGAAGGTGCGGGCGCGGCTGATTTCCTTGAGAAAGGCGGTGGTGGAAAAATCCATGGTGGCGCGCTGCAGGCGGCGCTTGAAGATCGGGTGATCGAATTCGATCTCGAAATTGACGCGGAACCCTTCATAGGGATCGAACTGCGCCCACTTATCGCCGTCCTCGACGCGCACCGTGCGCAAGACGCGCGTGAAGCGCTTGGGCACCGACTGCTCCTCGATGCCGGCCGATTGCAGCAGGAACACGAATGGCCCGGCGCTGCCGTCCATGATCGGCACTTCGGGTGCGTTGAGTTCGACGCGCGCGTTGTCGATGCCGAGTCCCGCGAAGGCCGACAGCAGATGCTCCACGGTCGACACCTTGGCCTCACCCTGGATCAGCGTGGTGCCAAGATTGGTCTCACCGACGTAGCCGGCGCGCGCCGGGATGTCGGCCGATCCGGCCAGATCCGTGCGCTGAAAGACAATGCCCGTGTCGGGCTCGCCAGGCCGCACGGTCATCAGCACCTTGCGGCCAGTATGCAGCCCGACGCCGGTGGCGCGGATGCTGTTGCGGATCGTGCGTTGGCCAACCATGGTCGGTACCGTACCACAGGGGCGGGTTGTCCGCCCCGGTGAACGCGGGTTGTGTCAGTCGGCCTGCCGGCGCAAAAATGCCGGGATATCCAGTATTTCCTCCGCAGGCGGCGTCGCCGGCTCAGGACGCAAACCGTCCCCCACCGCGCGCTGGCGCAGGTGCGGCGGCCGGTCGAGCGCCGAGTAGTCGCTGGCGCTCATCGGTCCATGGCGCACGATCCGCGGCAGTTCACGGCTGGGCGCAGCCAGGCTCTCGCGGGTCGGCACCGCAACGTTGCGCACCACCGCATTGCGGCCCAGACCCGTGGCCACCACGGTAACGCGCAGTTCGTTGCTCATCTCCGGGTCGATCACGGTGCCCACCACCAC
>JAYUZI010000037.1:0-9987 GCA_043751915.1 Gammaproteobacteria bacterium
GATTTCACACCGCTTTTCCACGGTGCGCATGGCCGACCAGATCGCGGTGCTCGAGCGCGGCCGCATCATCGAGCGCGGCACCCACCAGGAGCTGACCGCCGCGGGTGGGCACTACGCGCAGCTGTTTGCCCTGCAGGCGCGGGGTTACCAGTAGCTGAGGTACAATGGGGTCA
Organism: Gammaproteobacteria bacterium; assembly: GCA_043751915.1. Classification (GTDB taxonomy): domain Bacteria; phylum Pseudomonadota; class Gammaproteobacteria; order Steroidobacterales; family Steroidobacteraceae; genus FEN-1191. Next base: position 174 of record JAYUZI010000037.1, read on the forward strand.
TGGAAGAAATGGCAGACACGTTTGATTCGGCCTTCACCAAGGCCGTCGATCTGGGCAATCGCCTGGCCGGGAAGGACAAGGAAGCCGACCTGTGGGACATCGCCGACGGGCTGCTGGCCGGCGCCGTGCAGTACTGGCTCTATGCCCGCCAGCCCTGCGGTGATGCGCGCTGCGAGGATTGCCTGGCCGTCAACACGGCTGACGCACGGCTCACCGAACTCAAGCGCCTGATCGGCCAGCTGGCCGCGGAGAGCGAGTACTTTCACTCGCCCACCGACGCCAACGTCGGGCGAGCCTAGCCTTACCCCGCTCTTGAGTACCGTAGCTCACGCTGCCGCGTTGAGCTTCACTGTGGCCCAGACACAGGAGCATCGGCCATGCCCGAAAGTGCGGTCGTGCGGGCGCGGAATGATGAGAAGGCAAAAAACGAGGCCGATCGGCTGCTGATGGTTCGAGTCGCGAAGGAGAAAGCCTTGCCGTTTGAACCGCCGACGCCCAACGCTACAACCATTCGGGCCATGAAGGAAGCGCGCAAGGGGAAACTGGCGTCATTCAAGAGCGTCGAGGCGCTGATGGCCGACTTGAATGCGGCGGCGCCGTGATTTTAATCCCGACGCCGACCGCTCAGGCGGCTGCCTGACTTGCCGACGCGGTCACTTCCGCCAGCGCGGCCTCGAGTTTATCGAGGCCTTCGGCGAGCAGCGGCTCCGGAATCGTCAGCGGCGCCAGGAACCGGATCACGTTGCCATAGATGCCGCAGGACAGGATCACCAGTCCGTGGCGTGCCGCCGCCTGCACCAGCGCGCGCGTCAGCTCAGCGTCCGGCTGGTCGGCCTTGCCGTTCTTCACCAGTTCCATCGCCACCATCGAGCCCAAGCCGCGGATCTCGCCGATCACGCCGAAGCGCTTCTGCAAGGTGCGCAACCGCGCCTGCAGCGCTTCGCCCAGGCGGAGTGAGCGCTCCAGCAGTTTCTCGCTCTTCATGACCTCGAGCACCGCGAGCGCCGCGGCGCAGCCGAGCGGCGAGCCCGCATAGGTGCCGCCGAGCCCACCGGGCGGCGGCGCGTCCATGATCTCAGCCTTGCCGATCAGCGCCGAGAGCGGCACGCCGCCGGCGATGCTCTTGGCGACCGTCATCAGGTCGGGTTCGACGCCGGCGTATTCGATCGCGAACATCTTGCCGGTGCGGCCGAAACCGGACTGGATCTCATCGATGATCAACACGATGCCATGGCGGTCGCACAGCGCACGGAGCGCGCGCAGGAATTCGGGCGGCGCGACGTAGAAGCCGCCTTCACCCTGCACCGGCTCGACGATGATGGCCGCGACTTGCGCAGGATCGATGTCGGCCTTGAAAAGCTGTTCGATGGCGTCGAGGGAGTCGGCGACGCTGACGCCGTGATAGGCCAGCGGAAATGGCGCATGGAAAACCGAGGGCATCATCGGGCCGAACCCGGCCTTGTAGGGCTGCACCTTGCCGGTCAGCGTCATGGCCGCGAGCGTGCGGCCGTGGAAGCTGCCGCTGAAGGCGATCACGCCCGAGCGCTTCGTGTGGTAGCGCGCGATCTTGAGCGCGTTTTCGATGGCTTCCGCGCCGGTGGAGAACAGCATCGACTTCTTCGCCGTCGGGCCCGGCGCGAGCTTGTTCAGCTGCTCGCACAGCTCGATGTAGTTCGCATAGGGCATGATCTGGAAACAGGTGTGCATGAGCCGCTCGAGTTGCGCCGCAACCGCCTTGACGACGGTCGGATGGCGGTGGCCGGTATTGAGCACGGCGATACCACTGGCGAAGTCGATGTAGCGTTGGCCCTCGACGTCCCACAGCTCGGCGTTGGTGGCGCGGTCAGCGTAGACCGGCAGCGAATTGGCGACGCCGCGCGGCACGGCGGCGACACGGCGCTGGTGGAGTTCGGCATTGGTGCTCATGGTCGTCCTCTGGTCGATGTAGGGACCGATATGGCCCGCGGCACATAAGGTCTGAATCGATTGTCCCTGTATTTTCGTTTGATGGCTAGGGGTTGCGTGGCTAGAATTGCCCAGCCCATCCTTCCAAAGGCGACACAGCAAATTGCGCGATCCCATTGCGACCGAAGCGGTCATCATTGGCGCCGGTCCGGCGGGGCTGTTCCAGGTTTTTGAGCTCGGGCTCCTGGGCATCAAGGCGCATGTGCTTGATTCGCTGGCTGCTCCGGGCGGGCAGTGCACCGAGCTCTACCCCGACAAGCCCATTTATGACATTCCGGCGCTGCCGATCTGTGGCGCGCAGGAGCTGGTCGACCGCCTGGTGCAGCAGATCAAGCCCTTCGGCGCCGAACTCCATCTGGGTGAGGAAGCGGTTGAGTTGCGCAAGCTGGAGAGTGGCCGCTTCCGAATCGCCACCAGTGCGGGCACGGTGTTCGATGCGGGCGCGGTGGTGATCGCCGGCGGGGTGGGCTCGTTTCAGCCGCGGCGGCCCGGACTCGAGGGAATAGAGGCTTTCGAGGGACGGCAGGTGCATTACAAAGTGCGCAGCGCCGCTGAGTTGCACGGCCGGAAGCTGGTGATTTTTGGTGGCGGCGATTCGGCCCTGGACTGGGCCATCGACCTGGCGCCGAAGGCCGCCGCACTTACGCTGGTGCACCGGCGTGCGGAATTCCGCGCTGCGCCGGCTTCCGTGGCCCGCATGCGCGAACTCGAGGCCGGCGGCAAGCTGCGCTTCATCGAGGGCGTCGCCCATGCGCTGCGTGTCCGTGACGAGCGTCTGACGGGCGTCGAGATCAAAGGCGTGGACGGGGCGCTGCAGTGGGTCGACGCGGAGCAACTGCTGATCTTCTTCGGACTCGCGCCCAAGCTCGGACCGATTGCCGAGTGGGGCCTGGAACTCAACAAACGCGCAATCAAGGTCGACACCGAGAAATTCCAGTCGAATATTCCTGGCGTGTTCGCCATCGGCGATATCAATATCTATCCGGGGAAAAAGAAACTGATCCTTTCGGGGTTTCACGAGGCGGCCCTGGCCGCGTTCGCCGTACAGAAATACCTGTACCCGGCCAAGAAACAGTTCCTGCAGTACACCACCACGAGCCCGGCGATGCACAAGCGCCTGGGCGTCGCGGGCGAGTAGCGCGGCGCATGGATCAACGCCTGGCCGGGCTCCTGCGTCTCCTGGAACTCGAGCGCCTCGAGGTCAACATCTTTCGCGGCGAGAGCCGCGACATCGGCAGCCCGCAGGTCTACGGTGGCCAGGTGCTGGGCCAGGCCTTGCAGGCCGCTTACGCTACGGTCGAGGATGGCCGCGTAGTGCATTCGCTGCACGCCTATTTTCTGCGGCGCGGCGATTTCAACGCGCCGATCGTCTACTTCGTCGACCGCAGCCGCGATGGTCACAGTTTTACCAGCCGTCGCGTCACGGCGATTCAGCGCGGTGAGCAGATCTTCAACTGTTCCGCTTCGTTCCAGCTGCCGGAAGCCGGGTTCGAGCACGAACTGGCCATGCCGGAGGTGCCAGCGCCGGAAGAACTCCCCGAATCGTTCTTGCCGGGCTCGGAATTCCTCGAAGGGCTTGCGCCGCGACTGCGGCAGTTCGTGCATGAGCGGCCGATCGAATTCCGGGCCGTGCCCGCGTCCGCCACGGCAACGATGAACGGCACCCCACGCCATTACGTGTGGATCCGCACGGTTGATCGCCTGCCTGACGATGACCGCTTGCACCGCTGCCTGCTGGCCTACACCTCGGATTTCCACCTGCTGGGCGCGGCGCTGGTGCGCCATGAGCACAGCATCGCCCAGGGCACGCTCATGATCGCCAGCATTGATCACGCGATGTGGTTTCATCGCCCGGTGCGCATGGATGATTGGCTGCTGTATGCGGCCGACAGTCCCAGCGCTTCGGGCGCCCGCGGCTTCACGCGCGGCAGTCTGTTCGCGCGCAGCGGGGCCCTGGTCGCGAGCACCGCGCAGGAAGGGCTGATGCGGCTATTGCCGCCGCCCATTACCTAGGAGTATGGCCATGAACACGACTGTTCGCGTGATCGCCCTGCTGGCAATGGCGTTGGGAGCGACGCTGCCATGCGGTGCGGCCTCGGCTGATGTGCCTGCCGGCGCGCCGCAGGACGAGGCCGAGAAAGAGTTCGCCGCGCTCGCCTGGGTCAAGGGTCCGACCACGGTGGAGGTCGCCGCCAACTCGAAACTGACGATACCAGCAGGCTACGTGTTTCTTAATCGCGCCGACACGAAGAAATTCCTCGAGCTTAACCGGAATCTGTCCAACGGCAAGGAAGTCATGGTCGCTCCGGAAGCGGGCGAGTGGACCGCCTACCTGGAATTCAACGACGGCGGCTACGTCAAGGACGACGATAAGATCGACAGCGCGGCGTTGCTCAAGTCGCTGCAGGAAAATACCGAGGCCGCTAACGAGGAACGCAAGAAGCGCGGCTGGGCGCTGTTTCATGTCACGGGCTGGGCCGCGCCTCCAGCCTACAACAGCGCGACCAAGCGCCTCGAGTGGGCCACGGTGCTGAGCAGCCAGGGTCACGAGAACGTCAACTTCTTCACCAAGATTCTCGGCCGCCGCGGTCACACGTCCGTGGTGATGGTGTCGTCGACGGCGGGCCTGGCGGGTGCCGAAGCCACACTCAACACGGTGCTCGATGGCTACACCTTCAATTCCGGCGAGACCTACGCGGAGTGGAAGCCCGGTGACAAGGTCGCTGAATACGGCCTGGCCGCACTGGTGCTCGGTGGCGCGGCGGCAGTCGCCGCCAAGAAGGGCCTGTGGGGCGTGCTGGCCGGTTTCCTCGCGGCGGCGTGGAAGGCAATCGCCGCGGCAACCGTAGGCGTCGTGGCCTGGCTGCGTTCGCGCTTTGGGAAAAAGCCCGATGCCGGCGGCTGAACTCTACCTGGCCGGCGGTGCGCTGGCCTTCTATTTGCTGGATTCGGCGCTGCTGTTGTACGGGAATGAGCTGGTGTTTGTCCGCTCGCGCGCAGGTTGGCGCAACCTGGCTCCGAGCGAAGCGCTGCTGTTCGGACGCCACGTGCTGCTGCCCAATCCGTTGACGCCGTTCGCGCCGCTGATGCGCGTGTGCTGGTCCGAGTCCGCCAGCCGCGGGGCGCCGCCGGTGCGGGCTGCGGCGCCAGGATTGCTGCTGGCGCTGCGGCCACTGCAAATCGGTGTGATGCTCCTGCTGCTGCTGATTGCCGTGGCGCTGCCGGCGATGCTCTTTTTCTACGGCCAGGGGCTGCTGCTACTGGCGCTGCTGGTGTCCGTCTATGCCCTGAACATCGCCATTACTTTCTGGATCTGGCGGCGCCGTGCCGTGCTTGGATTGGCAACACGCTCGTGCACGATCCTGACCGTCGATCTGCTGGCCTGCCCGCCGTTTGCGATCAACCTGGTGCGCAAGATCACGATGCTGCAGCCGCTGGCGGGCGATCCGCTGCTGTTTGCGCGAGCACAGTTTACTGCGACGGGTTTCAGCGCCCTGTGCGCGCTGCTGGCTCGGCGAATCCGCCAGGAACTCGCGGCCGGTGAACCTGGCGATGAGCGGCACAGGAAGCTGGAGGCCTTTCAGCAACGTCTCACGGAGCTGGACTCATGTCCACCAGCGAGCTGACGGTCTCTTTTCTGTGCCTGGTGGTGGGCTACGCGCTGGTGAGCTGGCTGATGAACCGCTCGAGCCGGCGCGAGGATCTGCCGTCGCCACTGCCGCCGCCGCAGCAGCCGCGGCCGCGGCCACCACCACCGTTCGTGCCTGCCTTCAGGGTTGGCGAACCGGCCTGGCATGAAGTGTTGGGTGTGTCGAGCGCAGCCACGCGCGAGCAGATCACAGCGGCATACCGGGAGCAGATCAGCCAGTATCATCCCGACAAGGTCGCGCGGCTCGGCGCCGAGATCCGCGCGCTGGCCGAACGCAAGTCGGCGCAGCTCAATGCCGCCTACAACCAGGCGCTCAAGTCGCGCTAAGCGGGGCCGCCAGTAGTTTGCCCGGGTTCATGATGCCGTTGGGGTCGAGCGCGCGCTTGATGTCGCGCATCATCGCCAGCGACACCGGCGAGGCATAGCGCTCGAGTTCGCCGACCTTGAGGCGGCCGATGCCGTGCTCGGCGCTGAAACTGCCCCCGTGCGCGGCGACCAGGTCGTGGATCGCGCGGCGGACCAGCGGCTCCTGGGCGGCCAGCGCGGCGGGGAACGTATTCGCCGCGAAGCTGACGTTGAAATGCAGGTTGCCGTCGCCCGCGTGCCCGTAGACGACGAGCGTGCCGGAGGGCACCTGATCCTGCACCCAGCGGGACGCCGCCGCCACGAACTCCGGCACACGCGCCACCGGCACCGAGACATCGTGCTTGAGGCTGGGGCCCGCGCGCCGCTGCGCTTCAGGAATATTTTCGCGCAGCCGCCACAGGCTCGCGCGCTGGCGCTCGTTTGCCGTGATCACCGCATCCAGCACCAGTCCGGATTCGGTGGCGCGGGTCAGCGCCTGCTCCAGCACGCCGTCGAGCGGCTCGTCCGTGAACGAGCTCAGTTCGCACAGCACATACCACTCGTGCGGCGCGCCCAGCGGATCTGCGACCCCCTCGATGTGACGGAGCGCGAGTTCGAGCGCGCTGCGCGGCAGCAGTTCGTAGGAATTGACGCGTTCGCCCGCCGCCTCCTGCAGCCTGGCCAGCAGAGTCACCGCAGCGGCGACATCGGCCACGGCCACGAAGGCGGTGGCCGTGCTGCGCAGTGGCGGCCAGAGCTTGAGCGTGGCCGCGGTGATGATGCCGAGCGTCCCCTCGGAGCCGACCAGGAGCCCCGTCAGGTCGTAGCCGGTGTTGTCCTTGTGCAGGGCCCGCAGCCGCTGGTACACGCGGCCATCGGCCAGCACGGCTTCGATTCCGAGCGTCAGCGCGCGCGCCATGCCGAAACGCAGCACGTTCAGGCCACCCGCGTTGGTGGCGAGATTTCCGCCGATCTGGCAGCTGCCCGAGGAGCCCAGTTCCAGCGGGAAGAACCGTCCGGCATCAACCGCGGCGCGCTGCACCTCGGCGAGCGTGCAGCCAGCCTCGACGGTCATCGAGAAATTCGCCGCGTCAACTGCACGGATGCGCTTGAGTCGCTGCAGGCCGATAACCAGCTGCAGGCCCGAATCGTCGGGGGTCGCGCCGCCGCAATAACTGGTATTGCCGCCCTGCGGGACGACGCCGACACGCTGCGCGTTACACCAGGCGAGGAGCTTGGAGACTTCCGCGACCTCGCGTGGCAGCGCAACGCCCAGCGCCCGGCCCTGGTACAGGCGCCGGTGATCCGTCAGGAAGGGGGCTGCGTCCGCGGCGTCTTCGAGCAGCACGCCGGGCGCCAGCGCGGCACGCAGGGATTCGCGCAAGGACGCCGCGGCGGCGCTGGAATGGACCATCAACAGGATTCAGCAGGCGGCGATGACGGCACGCCGGCAACCGGGCTTGGTCAGCAGCATCTGCAGGTCGCCGAGTGCGCGCTCGGCGAAGCCGCCCTCGCAGCTGCACAGGTAAAACTCCCACAGGCGGATGAACCGCTCGCCGTAGCCGAGTTTCCGCACCGCGCCCAGGTGCTCGAAGAAATTCTGGCGCCACAGGGCTAGGGTGCGTGCGTAGTGCGGACCGATGTCCTCGAGGTGGAATATCTTCAGATCGGTCACGCGCCGGAGCGAATCGGCGATAGCGCTGACCGAGGGAATGAAGCTGCCCGGGAATACGTAACGCTGGATGAAGTTGATCGAGCGCAGCTGGGCGCGGTAATCCTGGTCCTGGATGGTGATCGCCTGCAACAGCATCGCGCCGGAGTCGCGCAGCAGCGCAGCGCACTTGGCGAGGTAGGTATCGAGGTAGGGCGCGCCGACCGCTTCGATCATCTCGACCGAAACCAGCTTGTCGTACTGACCCTTGAGATTGCGGTAGTCCTCGAGCAGCAGCGTGACCCGCGCGCCTAAACCCGCCCGTTCGATTTGCTCGCGGGCGTAGTCGTGCTGCTCGCGCGAGATGGTCGTCGTGGTGACATGGCACCCGTAGTGCTGCGCAGCGTGGATCGCGAGACCTCCCCAGCCGGTGCCGATCTCGAGCAGACGGTCGCCGGGCACGAGCGCGAGCTTGCGGCAGGCGGCATCGAACTTGGCGCACGAGGCCTCGGCGAGTGTGGTCGATTCATCCGCGAAGATTCCGCACGAGTAGGCCATGGTCTCATCGAGCATCAGCCGGTAGAAATCGTTTCCCAGGTCGTAATGCGCGCGGATGTTGCGCTCGCTGCCGTCCTCGCTGTTGTGATGCAGCCAGTGGAAGGCCCGCAGCAGCGGGCGGCTGATGAAAGTCCAGCGCCGATCCATGTCATCCATGAGACCGCGGTTCACGTACATCACGCGGGTCAGGCCCGTGAGGTCGCTGCAGCGCCACAGGCCGCGGATGTAGGCGCCGCCGGCGCCGACCGTGCCGCCAAACACGGCGTCGGTGTAGAAACGGGGATGGAGCACTTCGACGGTGATCGACAGAGGGCAGCGCTCGGTGCGTGCGCCGTAGCGTTGTTCCGAATCGCCGTCGACGATGCACAGCTCGCCGTCGCGGAGGCGCCGTAGCTGGGAGCGCAGCAGGCGACGGCCAAGCGCCGCCAGCGGGCCGGGCTCGGCCGCTTCAGGCAGATCGAGATCTGCGGGAATGATGCTCGGTTTCACGGCGCCAGTATCGCCCGAACACCGCGCGGCCGACAACGACGGCCGGGAGGCTACGCGCTCTTGGGCAGACGGCGGGCCGGGTTCTCGCGTACCGCGAGCGGGATCGGCTTGAGATCCCAGATGATGCCGCACCAGCTCAGGAGCTTGAGGACGTAGAAGGTGATGTCGTATTCCCACCAGTAGAAACCCTGGCGCACCGTGTTCGGGTAGTAATGGTGATTGTTGTGCCAGCCCTCGCCGAGCGTGAGGATTGCCAGCAGCCAGTTGTTGCGGCTGGTGTCGCCGGTCTTGTAGCGTTGGCTGCCAAACACGTGGGAGAGCGAATTGATGGTGTAGGTGGCGTGCCAGCAGAACACCGTCGAGATGACGAAGCCCCACACCAGCATCTGCCAGCCCGTGGTGCCCAGGCTCGGCGCGACATTGTGCAGGATCACGCCCAGCAGGAACATGGCGACGCCCAGCAGCACCGGCACAAAGATATCGTAACGATCCAGCCAGCGCAGCTCCGGGAATTTCATCAGGTCGCGGACCAGTTGGAAATCGGGCGCAAAGCCCTTGATGGTCAGGAACCAGCCGGTGTGCGAACGCCAGAAGCCATGCTGGGAAGGCGAGTGCACGTCGGCGGCGCGGTCAGAGTTGGCGTGGTGGTGGCGGTGATGCGCGGCCCACCAGACCGGCCCGCGCTGTACCGCCGAAGCGCCCAGCAACCCGAACACGAACTGGCCCGCGCGCGAAGTCTTGAAGGTACGGTGCGAAAAATAACGGTGATAGAAGCCGGTGATCGCAAACATGCGCACCAGATAGGCGCCGATCGCCACGCCTACCGCCACGGGGCTGACCCCGGTCCAGATCGCCGCCAGGCAGGCGAGGTGCATCAGCAGGAAAGGAATGCTGCGCGCCCAGTCGACCCGGTCCGGCATATGCTCGCGCGCCGCGGCGATATTCAGCCGGCTGGTGTCCAGGAACCCTGCAACGGTATCGCGGATGCGCGCGGTCAGGCGGAAGGAGGTGTGTTGGGCGGGAGCGGGCATCAGTGTCCTCAGGGTCGCTACCGCGACCGGCGTACTGTCAAGTGATGGAGAACTGTACCGAAGACAGCCCGATCTTGCAATCGATCACTGCAAATTCAATGACTTGGGCGAAATGCGTCACACTTG
>JAYUZI010000038.1:0-5441 GCA_043751915.1 Gammaproteobacteria bacterium
GGCGTGGCACGTCGCCCGACAGCGCTCACCGCGATCCGCCTGCTGGTGCTGGATGTGGACGGCGTGCTCACCGACGGGGGCCTCCGCTATGGGCCCAAAGGTGAAACAGAGAAAATCTTCCACGTCCGCGACGGCTTTGGCATCAAGGCGCTCGCGGCGGCGGGTGTCACGGTCGCCGTGATCTCCGGTCGCGAATCCGCGGCCGTGGCGCGACGCTGCGCGGAACTGGGCATCAGTGAAGTGCAGCAGGGCGTGGCCGACAAGGCCGTGGCATTGGAAGTGCTCCTGGCGCGCCTCAAGATTCCGGCGCGTGAGTGCGCCTGCGTCGGCGATGACACGCCGGACGTGCCGCTGATGACGCGGGTCGGCCTGGCGATCGCGGTCGCCGATGCGCATGCGGACGCGCGGCGGGCGGCGCAACGGCGCACGCGGCTCGGCGGCGGCGCCGGCGCCGTGCGCGAAGTGTGTGACTGGCTACTGACGGCGCGCGCGCGCCGCGGGCGTTGAGGCCATGGGGCTCGCCCGGGCAGGCTGCTAGTGCGCCGCGTCTGGTTGCTGGTAGCCTTCGCCGCCGCGCTGGCGCTGTGGTTGTGGCGCTCGCCGCACGGCGAATCGCCGGACAACCCGGCCAGGAATGGCGGTGCCACTGCCGGGCCGGGTTACGTGGCCACCGGCGCCGAGCTGGTCGATACCGGTGCCGACGGCCAGCCGCAGTATTCGCTGCGTGCCACGCAGATCGCGCAGCCCACCCCGGCGGCGGACATCGAACTCACCGCGCCGCAGTTTGTTTATCACGGCGACAGCGCATGGACTCTGACCGCCGAGCGGGCCGTGCTGCCGCCCTCGGCCATGCAGATCAGCCTGCTCGGGGACGTGGTGGCGCGCACCGAACGGGCGGACTCGGTGCCCATGGAATTGCGCACCACGAGCCTCGGCATCGACATGGAGGCCCATACCGCGGATTCAGCGGATGCCGTGATCATGGATTTTGGGCGCAACCGGCTTTGGGCAGCGGGGCTCCATGCCGATTTGAAGACCGACGCGCTGCGGCTAAAATCACCGGTGCATGGCGAATTTGCGCGATAAAGTCCTGTTGCTCGTGGCGTTGCTGCTGACGGTGGCATTGGCCGGCGTGGCGGCGGCGGCGGAAACCGGCGGCGAGTGCGATCCGGAAAACGAGAGCAGTTGGCCGGCCTGCACGACCGGGAGCCTGTGCTGGTGTGCCGACGCCGACGTCGAATACCGCCGCGACAAGGTTATCCTGAACGATCTGGTCATCTATCAGGGTGGCAGTCCGCTGCTGGTCCGGGCCCGGCACGCCGAGACCCCGTCCACTGACACCAGCGACAGCACCTGGAACCTCTCGGGCGGGGTGCGTTCGCGCCTGGCGCAGGGCCGGCTGGCCGCCGACAGCGCGACCGTGCATTTTGCCTCCAGCACTTTGAGCGCCGCCACGTTCGACGGGCAACCGGCAACTTTCGAGGAAACCGCCGGCGCCGCGACCGGCCCGGGCGATACCAGCAGTACCGGCGGCGCCCTCGCCAGCGTGCGCGGCAGCGCACACACCATCGAATACGACACCCTCGCGGGTGGTGAAGTACGGCTGCGCGGCGATGTGCGGCTGTTCGATGGCTGCAAGGACATCCATGGCGAAGGCTTCGTCTACAACCTCGCTCAGAAGAGCCTCAAGAGCCTCGAACCCCTGCCCGGCGCCAGCCGCGAACGGATCCGCGGCACCTTCCAGCAAAAATGCAAGCCGGCGGCCACCGGGGCGGCGGCACCCGCGGCAGCAAAAACGCCGTGAGCACGCTCAGCGCCTCGGGCCTCAGCAAGAACTATGGCGCACGCCAGGTGGTGCGTTCGCTTTCGCTGGAGATCAACACCGGCGAGGTTGTGGGGCTGCTCGGACCAAACGGGGCCGGCAAGACCACCGCCTTCTACATGCTGGTTGGCCTGGTGCGGGCCGATGGCGGCAGCATCCAGCTTGACGGGCGCGACCTCACGCAGCTGAGCATCGATCAGCGCGCGCGCTTAGGGGTAGGCTACCTGCCACAGGAAGCGTCTGTGTTCCGGCGCCTGTCGACGGCCGACAACATCGCCGCGATCCTGGAGCTGGTGCCGAAGATCGACCGCGCCGAGCGCGAGCGGCGCCTCGAGGAGCTGCTCGGGCAGCTGCACATCACGCATGTGCGCGACACGCTGGGGATGTCGCTGTCGGGCGGTGAGCGGCGGCGCGTGGAAATCGCGCGCGCCCTGGCGGCCGAACCGCGCTTCATACTGCTCGATGAACCATTTGCGGGCGTCGACCCGCTGTCGGTGGCCGACATCCAGCAGATCATCCGCGACCTGGCCGCCCGCGGCATCGGCGTGCTCATTACCGATCATAATGTGCGCGAGACACTGGGCGTCTGCGCACGCGCTTACATCGTCAACCGGGGCACTGTAATCGCTTCCGGATCTGCGGAACAAGTGCTTGCCAACCCGCAGGTCCGTGAGGTGTACTTGGGCGACACTTTTCAACTCTGATTCCCCCGAGGCCCCGCCTAATTGCTCAAAGCTTCCCTGCAGCTCCGCCTGGGCCAGTCGCTGACGATGACACCGCAGCTGCAGCAGGCCATACGCCTGCTGCAGTTGCCGACGATCGAACTGCAGGCGCATATCCGCGAAGCCCTCGAAACCAACGTCATGCTCGAGCAGGACGAGGAGGCCGAGGCCGCCGCCTTCCAGCCGCTGGCGACCACCGAGATGGGCGGCGAAGCGACCAGCCCCGAACCTGAAGTTAACGTCGAGGTCATCGACGACGCCTGGAACGACCAGAGCGCCGGGCCGGCCGAGAACCCCTGGAGCCCGGGCGATGACGACCGGCAGCAGGACATCGCCGACGCCACCGGCCAGACGCTGCGCGAGCACCTGCTCTGGCAACTGGAGCTCCCGCAGCTCACGGCCCGCGAGCAGGCGATCGGCCGCGCCATCATCGACGCCATCAACGACGACGGCTACCTGGGTGACCCGCTTGAAGAAATAGTCGCCAATCTGCGCCCGGAAATCGACGCCAGCAGCGAGGAAATCGCCACGGTGCTGGCCATCGTGCAGGGCTTCGATCCCTCCGGGGTCGGCGCCCGCACCGTGAGCGAATGCCTCACCTTGCAGCTCAACCTGCTCGACCCGGTGACGCCAGGCCTGGCCACCGCGCGACTGCTGGCGCTCAACCACCTCGAACTAGTGGCGAGCCGCGAACTCACCGCCCTGCGGCGCGTGCTGCACGCCAGCGACGAGGAACTCGAGGCGGCGCTGGCGCTGGTGCGCGCCTGCCATCCGCGCCCCGGCTCGGTATTCAGCACTGCCGCGCCCGAGTACGTGGTGCCCGACGTGTTCGTGCGGCGCACCGCGCGCGGTTGGTCGGTCGAGATCAACCCGGCGACGCTGCCGCGGGTGCGCGTCAACCAGAGATACGCCGAGCTGATCGGCCGTGGCGCCGACCACGCGACCATGCGCACGCAGTTGCAGGAGGCCCGCTGGCTGCTCAAGAGCCTGGAGATCCGCAACGACACGCTGATCAGGGTGGCGCGCTCGATCGTCGCGCGCCAGAGCGCGTTTCTCGAGCAGGGCGAGGAACACATGCAGCCGATGATCCTGCGCGACATCGCCGCGGCCATCGAGATGCACGAGTCGACCGTGTCGCGCATCACCTCCGGAAAGTACATGCACACGCCGCGCGGCGTGTTCGAGTTGCGCTATTTCTTCTCGAGCAAGGTCGATGACGCCAGCGGCGGCGCCGGCAACTCCTCGACCGCGATCCGCGCCAAGATCAAGAAGCTGATCCGCGACGAAGACCCGGCCAACCCGCTGAGCGACAGCCGCATCGCCGAGCTCCTGAGCGGCGCGGGCATTCCGGTGGCGCGTCGCACGGTCGCCAAGTACCGCGAGTCGATGCGCCTCGCACCCTCGAACGAGCGGCGCCGCGACGCCGCCAAGACCGCGAGCCACGTTTCCTGACCTCCGCTCACCGACCTCAGGACCCATGACAAGGAGTAACCCATGCAATTGAGCGTCACCGGCCATCACGTCGAAATCACCGCCTCGCTGCGCAGCTATGTGGAAAAGAAGCTCGAGCGCCTGGTGCGCCACTCCGATCACGTCATCGACGCCCACTGCGTGCTGACTGTTGAAAAGCTCACGCAGCGCGCCGAAGCGACCCTGCACCTGCGCGGCGAGACCGTGCACGCCCTGGCCGAGGACGGGAACATGTACGCCGCGATCGACGCGCTGACCGACAAGCTCGAACGGCTGGTGCGCAAGCACAAGGAGAAGATCACCGACCACCACGCCGCCGAGGCGCAGAAGGCCGCGCGCCTCTAGCGCCGGCGCACCGGACCTCCACGCAGGCGAGCGGCAGCATGCAACTCATCATCCTCAGCGGGCTGTCGGGAGCCGGCAAGAGCGTGGCCCTGCACATGCTCGAGGACCTGGGCTATTACTGCATCGACAACATGCCGGCGGCGCTGCTCAAGCCGTTCATTGCCCACAGCGTGCGCAGCAGCGACAAGATCTACGCGCGCACCGCCATCAGCCTGGATGCCCGCAACAGCGACGCGGAAATTGCCTCGGTGCCGACGCTGGTCGATGAGCTCAAGCGCAGCGGCATCGACTGCGAGGTGCTGTACCTGATCGCCGGCGACGCCGAGCTGTTGCGGCGCTTTGCCGAAACCCGCCGCGTGCATCCGCTCAGCCGCCAGGGCGAGACGCTGCGCGAAGCGATCGCCAGCGAACAGCGGCTCCTCGAGCCGATTGCCGCCTGCGCCGACCAGGTGATTGACACCTCGCAGCTGGGCGTCCACCAGCTGCGCGAACTGATCCAGCGCCGCGTCGATCCGCGCTCGAGCGATCGGCTCTCGGTGCAGTTCGAATCGTTCGGTTTCAAGCACGGCATACCCGGCGATGCGGACTTCGTCTTTGACGCGCGCTCGCTCCCCAACCCCTACTGGGAGAGCGTGCTGCGCCCGCTGACCGGGCGCGATGCTGCCGTGGTGCGGTTTCTCGACGAGCAACCCGCGGTGCGGGAGTTCATCGACGACGTGGCGAAGTTCATGACGGCGCGCATCCCCTCGTACCGCGCCAGCGCGCGCCGCTACCTGACGGTGGCGGTTGGTTGCACCGGCGGGCAGCATCGTTCCGTCTACATCGTCGAGCGTCTCGCGGAACTTTTTGCCCGCACGCTACCTGAGGTGCGCGTGCGCCATTCGGGCCTCACGCAGGCCGGCACCGCAACGGAAGTGCGAACCCGCAGCTAGCCGCCCGCGCGGCGCGCTTCGTAACCGCGCTTCACCAGTTCCGCGACCAGCGTGTCGCGGTGTTCGCCCTGAATTTCGATCAGCCCATCCCGCACGGTGCCGCCCGAGCCGCAGCGCCTCTTGAGCTCGGCAGCGAGTGCGGCGAGCCCG
>JAYUZI010000039.1:0-18988 GCA_043751915.1 Gammaproteobacteria bacterium
CGGGTGCTGGCGGGGGCCAGTCTGCGTGGCCGGCGTGCCGGCGGCCAATCACCTGTTTAGATCAGCTCGATAGACTATGTCTATCAAGAAATGGGTGGCGATCGAGACATCCGCGGATGCGGATGTCGCCACCGCCCGGCCGGCGCCGGCGGCAATGATTGCTCCGGCCCCGATTCCCATTAGAATCGGCGCTGTCCCGTCCCGCCCAGCCTGGAGCTGCCCATGAAGAAACCCATGAACGTCGCCATCACCGGCGCCGCCGGCCAGATCGGCTACGCACTCGCCTTTCGCGTGGCCTCCGGCCAGATGTTGGGCCTGGATCAGCCGGTAAACCTGCACTTGCTGGAAATCAGCGCGGCGCTTCCCGGTCTCGGCGGCGTGGTGATGGAACTCAATGACTGCGCGTTTCCAGCCCTGAACAAGGTTGTCGCCACCGACGACGCGAAAGTGGCATTCCGCGACTGCCACGCGGCGATGCTGGTGGGCGCGCGTCCGCGCGGGCCGGGCATGGAGCGCAAGGACCTGTTGCTCGCCAATGCGCAAATCTTCGCTGCACAGGGCAAGGCGCTCGATGCGGTTGCCGACCGTCAGGTGCGGGTGCTGGTCGTCGGCAATCCCGCGAACACCAACGCCCTGATTGCCCGCAGCAACGCGCCGCATCTGCCCGGCGCACATTTCACTGCGATGACGCGCCTCGATCACAACCGCGCACTCTCGCAGCTGGCGGAAAAAACCGGTACCCACATCACCGACATCTGCCGCATGTCGATCTGGGGCAACCACTCCTCAACCCAGTACCCCGACGTCAGCCATGCGTTGGTCGCCGGCACGAGCGCGAAGAGCCTGGTCGACCAGGCCTGGATCGAGCAGACCTTTATCCCGACCGTGCAGCAACGTGGCGCGGCAGTCATCAAGGCACGCGGCTCCTCGTCGGCGGCCTCGGCCGCGTCGGCCGCGCTCGATCACATGCGCACCTGGTTCCGGGGCACCGCCGAGGGCGACTGGGTCAGCATGGGAATCCCCGCCGACGGCAGCTACGGCATCGGCGACGGCGTCATCTACTCGTATCCCGTGACCTGCCGCGACGGTCAGTACCAGATCGTCCAGGGATTGAGCATCGATGAGTTCAGCCGTGGCAAGCTGAATGCCACCGAGGCCGAACTGCGCGAGGAACGCGACGGCGTCAGGGAACTGCTCGGCTAGCCGTCCGCAGGCTCGCGCGCCGGGCGCGCGAGGACTAGTATTGCGCCATGGCCGGCGCAACAATCACTTTCGTCTTTGTGCTGGCGGTCGTGTACTTCGCCTACCGCCGCCTGCCGCTGCTGATCTACACCCTGGCCTTCACGGTGCTGCTCGCGGCCTACATGCATTTCGGGAATCCCGGCGGCATCTGGCAGGGCGCGCTGTGGCTGATGCTCGCGCTGCTGTGGCTGTTCAATCTCCGGCCGCTGCGCAAGGCGCTCATCAGCCGTCCGTTCCTGCGCGCCTATCTGCGCCTGCTGCCGAAAATGTCGAATACTGAACGCGAGGCCCTCGAGGCCGGCACGGTCTGGTGGGACGGCGAGCTGTTCAGCGGCAATCCCGACTGGTCAAAACTGCGCGCCAACCCGCCGCCACGCCTGTCCGCCGAAGAACAGGCCTTCCTCGACGGCCCCTGCGAAGAATTGTGCCGGATGCTCGACGACTTCGACATCACGCACCGGCGCGGCGACCTGCCGCCGGAAGTCTGGGCATTCCTCAAGTCGCGCGGCTTCTTCGCGATGATCATCGGCCGGCAGTACGGGGGCCTGGGCTTCTCGGCCTATGCGCATTCCTGCGTACTGGTGAAGCTCGCCGGCCGTAGTGTCACCTGCGCCTCCACAGTCGCGGTGCCCAATTCGCTCGGTCCGGCGGAATTGCTGAATCATTACGGCACCGAGGCGCAGAAGAATCATTACCTGCCGCGACTGGCACGCGGCGACGACATTCCCTGCTTCGCGCTCACCGGTCCGCGCGTCGGCTCGGATGCCGCCGCACTGCCGGACACCGGCGTCGTCTGCCGCGGCCTGTGGCACGGGCAGGAGGTCCTCGGACTGCGGCTCAATTTCTCGAAGCGCTACATCACCCTGGCGCCGGTGGCAACCGTGATCGGCCTGGCCTTCCGCATGCTCGATCCCGACCGGTTGCTCGGCGGCGCCACCGATCTGGGCATCACCTGCGCGCTGATCGGCCGCGACACCGCGGGCGTCGAAATCGGCCAACGCCACCTGCCGCTTAACATCCCGTTCCAGAACGGGCCGGTTCGCGGGCGCGATGTATTCGTGCCGCTCGAGTCCATCATCGGCGGCATCAAGATGGCCGGCCAGGGCTGGCGCATGCTGGTCGAGCAGCTCTCGGTGGGGCGCTGCATCTCGCTGCCTTCCAATTGCACCGGCGGCTCGAAGGCGGCGGTATTCGCGACCGGCGCCTATGCACGCATCCGCCGCCAGTTCAATATGCCGGTGGGCAAGTTCGAGGGCGTCGAGCAGGTGATCGCGCGCATGGTCGGCCTCACCTACATTTCCGATGCCGCACGCAGCGTCACGATCGCGGCCATCGACGCCGGCGCACGGCCAGCGGTGCCGGCCGCCATTCTCAAGTACCACGTGACCGAGATGGGCCGGCGCGTCGCCAACGACGCCATGGACGTGCAGGGCGGCAAGGGCATCATGCTCGGGCCCCGCAATTACCTGGGGCGTGGCTACCAGTCGGTCCCGATCGCGATCACCGTCGAGGGCGCGAACATCCTGACGCGGAGCCTGATCATTTTCGGGCAGGGCGCGATCCGCTGCCATCCCTTCGTGCTGCGCGAGATGAGCGCCGCGCGCAATCCCGACCGTGAGCGCGGCGTCGACCAGTTCGACCGGGCGCTGTTCGGTCACATTGGCTTCACTATTTCCAATGCCGCGCGCTCGCTGGTCATGGCGCTCACCCTGGCGCGCTTCGAATCCGTGCCCGATGCCGGGCCGACGCGCCGTTATTACCAGCACATCGAGCGTTTCAGCGCTTCGTTCGCCTTCGCCACCGACGTGGCGATGCTGGCGCTGGGCGGCTACCTGAAGAAGAAAGAGAGTATTTCCGCGCGGCTCGGCGACGTGCTGTCCTCGATGTACCTCGCTTCGATGGTGCTCAAGCACCATGAAGATCAGGGAAGTCCGGTCGCCGACCTGCCAATCGTGGAATGGTGCTGCCGCGAACTGCTGTACCAGGCGCAGGAACAACTTCATGGCGTGCTGCGCAACTTCCCGGTGCGGCCTATGGCCTGGCTGATGCGCCTGTGCATTTTCCCGCGCGGCCTCACCTATTTTGCACCCGGCGATCGTCTCGGGCGCGCCGTCGCCGGACTGGTGCAGAGCGACTGCGAATCGCGCGACCGCGTGACGGCCGGTGTTTACCGCGAACAGCGCACGGACAATCCGCTCGGCCAGCTGCAGCAGGCGCTTGAGCTGGCGCCCGCGGCCGAGCTCATTGAAAAGAAACTGCGCGTCGATGGCGTCCGCACCGGGCGCGTCAGCGCACTTGAGCTGCCCGGCCAGATCGAACAGGGCCTGGCGCTTGGCATCCTCAGCGCCGCGGAAGCCGCGACGCTGCGCGCCTATGACGCGCTGGTCATGGACATCGTCAACGTCGACGAGTTCGCAGCAGATGAAATCGGCATGCGCGCCGGCCGGCCGCCGGTCGCAAGCTGACGCGGCGCACCGGCACATGTATCTCGCCAGTTTCGGCCTTGCCGAAAAACCCTTTGCCATCACGCCCGACCCGCGCTACCTGTACCTGGGCACGCAGCACGCCGACGCGCTCGCACACCTGGTGTACGGCATCAACGATGCCGGCGGCTTCATCCAGCTGACGGGCGAGGTCGGCACCGGCAAGACCACGACGATCCGTTCGCTTCTGGCGCGCGCGCCGCAGAACGCTGAAATCGCACTGATCATCAATCCGCGGCTCACACCACTGGAATTCCTGTTGGCCATCTGCGAGGAACTCGGCATCGACGTGCCCGTCGGCGCGGTCGGCAACGGCAAGGAACTCGTCGATTTGTTGAATCGCCATCTGCTGCGCGTGCACGCTGCCGGGCGCCGCGCAGTACTGATTGTCGATGAGGCGCAGAACCTCTCCGTCGAGGTCCTCGAGCAGGTGCGGCTCCTCACCAACCTCGAGACCGACTCGCAGAAGCTCCTGCAGATCATCCTCATTGGCCAGCCCGAACTGCGCGCCCTGCTGGCGCGCAACGACCTGCGTCAGCTCGCGCAACGCGTCACCGCGCGCTGCCACCTGCAGCCGTTGGCGCCAGCGGACACCAGGGCCTACGTGCGCCATCGGCTGCGCGTCGCGGGCGCCACCAGCGATATCTTCGAGCCCGCGGCGCTGCGCGAAATTCACCGTCTCAGCCGCGGTGTGCCGCGGGTCATCAATGTCATCTGCGACCGCGCACTGCTCGGCGCCTATACCGAGGATCGGCACGATATCGACGCCGCGCTGGTGCGGCGCGCTGCGAGCGAAGTCTTCGGCCGGCGCGTGGGCCCCGCGTGGCTGGCACCGGTGGCGATGGCGTGCGTCCTGCTGTTGCTGCTGGCGGGTGTGAGTGTGCTGTGGCGGTATGCCTTACGACCGGGTATCGGCGCAGGCGGCGGCGCGCCCGGCAATGCACCGGCGGCCGCGGTCCACAGCGCGCCACCGGCGCCACCCACCCTGCCGCAGCTGCTGGCGAGCGCGGGTGACGCGACTACGGCAGATGCCGCCTTCAGCGGACTCCTGCAGCTGTGGAATGCCCGTTATGAACCGGGCCCCACCGACCCATGCACGCAGGCGGTGGCACAGCGACTCTATTGCGTCACGCTCCGCAGCTCGCTCGCGCAACTGCGCGAACTGCGGCGCCCCGCCATCCTCATGCTCGGCGATGACGGCACCGCGACTCATCAGCTCGTGCTGACAGGCATCGGCGCCGATACGGTGGAGGTCCAGATCGGGACGCGAAGTGCGCGGCTCGGGATCGCCGAGCTGGCTCGCTACTGGTATGGCGACTGCGTCTTGCTGTGGCGCCCGGCCACGGTACCGGTGATCGAGCTGCGACCCGGCATGAGCGGCCCAGCCGTCCAGACACTCCGCAGCCAGTTGCTCAAGGCAAGCGGCGGCGTAGCCAATGCGGCGCGGAATTCTGGCTTTGACGCCGGCCTGAGGCGGCTCGTGGAGGATTTCCAGCGCGCACACCACCTGGCCGTGGACGGCATCGCCGGAGTCGAGACGCAGCTGCTACTCGACGCCGTGCTGGCCGCGCCCGGCTCGCCGATTCTGCAGTCGCTCGACGCCGCGCACGCGCCCGCACCCTCCGTAACTGCAGGTTGATCCATGTCGTTCATTCTCGACGCATTGAAAAAATCAGAGACCGAGCGCCAGCGGCAGTCCGGCCCGGCCCTGCTTGAAATGCGCATCGTGCGCCAGACTCACCCGGTACCCGCTTGGGTCGTGATCGTGGGACTGCTGCTGATCGCCTGTGTCGCCGTGCTCGGCTGGCTGGCGTGGCGGCCAGCCAGCGTCCTGGTGGCGATCGCGCCGCCGACCAAGGTCCCTGCCACGACAATCATGAACACCAGCCCGGCCGTGGCGCAGGCTCCGCCAGTCGCTGCCCGGCAATCCGTGTCTCCGGCGATGACCACTACTGAACAACCGCCGGCTGTCGCGAATCCGGCCGACATCGAAGCCGCGGTGGCAGCGGACCCCGCCACAGCCCGCAGCGAGAACGCCGCCAGGAGCCTGCGCAACTACGCGACGATCAGCGGCACGGTCCCGGAACTGCGCCTTGACCTGCACGTTTATGCTGCAAATCCGGCGGAGCGCTACGCGTTCATCAACATGCACAAGGTGCACGAGGGCGATGTCACGCCGGAAGGCGCGCAGGTGCGCGAGATCACCCGCGAAGGCGTGGTGATGGAATTCCGCGGCAGCGAATTCCTGCTCGGGCGACAGTGAGCGCTCGGTTCAGAGCGCGAGCAGATTCTGCAAGCTGAAATTCTCGTCGGCCGCCTGTGCTGGTGTCGGCGACAAGCCACGGTCGAGGAGCCGGCGCGCCGTCATGTGATCCTGGATGCGGCTGAGTGAATCCACGGCGATCAGCCGTCCGCCGCGATAGTAGTACGCCGAGAACGCGAGCTGCGCGACATTGCCCCGCGTAACCACCTGGTCGTACCCCTGGCTCAGGCCCACCATCTGCAGCCTGGTATCGTACTGGTCGGACCAGAACCAGGGCGCCGCCGTGACTGGCCGCGCGAGGCCGAGGAGCGCTGCCGCCGCCGATTTTCCCTGCTCGACGGCGTTCTGCACCGATTCAAGCCGCAACAGCGTGCCGTCGGCCTGCCGCCGCGCGCAGCAGTCGCCCGCGGCCACGATCTGCGGGTCTGAGCTCCGGGCGCAGGCATCCACAACGATGCCGCGATCGCACTCGAGCCCGGCCGCGCGCGCCAGTGTGTCCTCCGGATCGACGCCGACACCAACGACGACGCAGCTGGCCGGGTACTCGTGGCCATCCGCCATGCGCACCGCGCGTATGCCCCCGTTAGCGCTCAGCAGCTCTGCGACCCTCGCCTCGAACACCAGCTCGACACCGTGCGCGCGATGCAGTTGCGCCGCCGCCGCCGAGACGATCGGTGCAACCACGCGTGACATCAGGCGCTCGAGGCCCTCGAGTACCGTGACCGCAATGCCGCGCTTGCGCGCGGTGGCCGCAACCTCAAGGCCGATAAAGCCGCCGCCGATGACCACCAGCGGCATGCCTGCCGCGACGCAGGCATCGAGCGCCGCGGCGATGTGCTGCGCGTCATCAAGGGTACGCAGGCCGCAGACACCGCGCAGCGTGGCGCCCGGAAGCGCCAGCGTGCGCAATCGCGCGCCGGTGGTCAGCGCCAGGCCGCCGTAAGCAAAGCGCCGGCCATCGGCGCAGAGCACTTCCCGCGCGGCGCGATCGATCGTGGTTACGGTCACGCCCCGTAGCAGCTCGATCTTCCGCCGCTCATATACGTCCGGTCCGCGCATATAGAGCGTGGTCAGGTTCGGCGTTTCGAGCAACCACTTCTTCGAGAGCGGTGGCCGGTTGTAGGGAAAGTGCGCCTCCGCGCCCAGCAACGTGATCGGCCCGTCGTACTTTTCATGACGGAGCGATTCGGCAACCTCCAGGCCAGCCTGGCCGGCGCCGACGATGACTATGGGTCCTGGCACGGGACCAGATTAGCACGCGGGTGAGGCGCGTCACATTTCGGCATCACCGCCGGTCACCTGGATCACAGATTGACCCCCACGCGGTCCCGGTCATCAGCAGAAAACGTAAAGTCCATGGCTTCCGGGCGCTGTCCGCTCGTCATTCGCGGTCGAATGATTCCTTTGCCAGATATTGCACCCAGCACCCATCTGCGCGGAGCCCGTGTGTGACGCCGCGGATCCTCATCGCCGGCCGGGATGAGCAGCAGCGCCAGTGGTTGCGGCATCACCTGCAGACGCTCTGGCCAGAGGCCGATCCGCCCAGTCTCGATTTCGAGCAGTTTGCCCGTCACCTCGCCACCATCACGCGCCGCAACTACGACGCCGTGCTGCTGTGCGCAGGTTTCGGCAAGACGTCCAGTGACCAGAGTGAAGGCATCGACTGGCTGCGCGAACTGCGCCGCGAACCGCTCCTGCCGCCGCTGATCGTGGTGGCCGCGCACGGCAACGAGCTGGCGGCGGTGCGGACAATCCGCCTCGGCGCCGCCGCCTATCTGCCCCGTGACCTGCTCGACGCGCAATTGCTGGAACGGACGCTGCGCAAGGTGCTGCACGCGAGCCGGCGCCGCGCCCGTAGGCTCACCACCGCGGGACGCCGGCACAACGATCAGCTCGCGCCAGGCCTGGAAATCCCGCGCTACACTCTACTGCGCCAGCTTGGCCATTCCGCCCGGGCCAGCGTCTGGCTGGCGCACAGCGCGGCGCTCCAGCGCGCCGTGGCGCTGAAGATCAGCCAGCCCGTCGACGGCGACCCCGGCGACATGCAGCAGTTTGCCCGCGAATACGCGGCAATTGCCGCGCTCCGTAACCCGGCGATCGTCGATATCTATGACTACGGTGTCCACGACGGTCGCGAGTTCCTGGCGATGGAATATTTCCCCTGCGGCGATCTCAAGCAACGGCTGCTGCACCCGCTGCACAGCGACGAGGCCGTCGCCTATGCGCGCCGCATCGCCGCCGCACTGAGCGTAGTGCATGGGGCCGGTATCCTGCATCGCGATCTCAAGCCGCCGAATGTCATGCTGCGCCCGGACGGTGCGGTGGTGCTCATCGATTTCGGCCTGGCCAAGCACCTGAATGCCAACACCCACAGCACCGCGGTCGGCGTGCTGCGCGGCTCGCCCTACTACATGAGTCCCGAACAGGTGCAGGGCCGCGAGCTCGATGCACGCAGCGATCAGTACGCGCTGGGCGTGGTGTTCTACGAAATGCTTACCGGCCGCAAGCCCTATACCGGGCTCACGGCCATGGACCTCATGCAGCAGCACGTATCGGGCGAACGCCCGTCCTTGCCTCCGGAACTGTCGGTCTACGAACCGCTGCTGACACGATTGATGGCGCGCGAGCGCGAACAGCGCTTTGCCAGCATTGCAGCCGCGCTGGTCGAACTCGACCAGCTGGCCGCTGCGCCAGCGGCCGCACGCAGCGCCCATGCTGCCTGACATGAACGACAGCGAGTCCTCCGCGCCCGAGCTGCAGCGGTTGCGGGACGAAAACACGCTGCTGGGCGAACTGCTGCAGGCCGATCGCACTGCCTTGCACAATTTCATGACCTACGCTGCGCGCACGCTCACCCGCGTACGCGCGCAATTGCAGCAGCGCGCGCGCGAACCCGGAGAGTTCAACGCCAAGCTCAACCGGCTGCATGCACTGTACTCGCAACTGTTCCGGCGTTCCGCAGCACTGTCGATGCCGTCGCTGGCACTATTGTTTGAGCAGACCCTGACGGCGCTCGATGTGCCGCGCGCAACGGCGGCGTGCACCGGCGACGCCCTGCTGCCGGCGCTGGTGCGGATCGACGAGGTGTTCCTGGCACTGACCACGATCGCACAGCGCACCGGTATACCGCTGGTGGCGCGCCGCGCGCCGCGCCGGCGTGCCCGCCAGGGCGGTCCCGGTGCCGCTGGCGCACGGACCGCGGCCTCCGGAACCCAGGCGCCGCAGCTGGCACTGGCCCTGCAGCAGCTCGCCGCACAACTGGCGGCCGCGCAGGGCAAGGCTGTCGAACTCACCACGATCGGCCTCGAGCAGCTGCCGGAAATCCACGCGGGCGCCTTTTACGACATGCTCAGCCAGATGCTGCGCAACGCGATCGAGCATGGCATCGAAACTCCGGCGCAACGCCGTGCGGCGGGCAAGAGCACGGAGGGTTCATTGCTGGTGGAATTTCAGCCGCGCCACGGCGGGCAATCCGAGCTCGTTTTCCAGGACGACGGCCAGGGCCTGAACACGGATCGCATCATTCAGGCGGCGGTCGCCGGCGGCCTGATCGCCGAGGATGCGGTGCTGGAGCAGGATCCCCGGCAGGCATCGACGCTGATATTCCACGCCGGCCTGAGCACCGCGGCGGACGCGGCCGGGCGCGGCATCGGCATGCGGATCCTGCGCGACAACGTCAAACGACTCCAGGGGCAGATTCAGGTGGCTACCAAGCGCGGTCAGTTCACGCGTATACGGATCAGGCTGCCGACGCCTGGCGCGCTCGTTGTCCATTCGGCCCTAGCCCAGGCTTGACAGGCCCCGGGGCGACGGGTGCAATGCTCGGGGCAACCAGGCCGACCATGCACCTTGTAGACACCACCTTGTTCTTTTCGCCGACCAGCGGCGGCGTGCGCCGCTATCTGACGGCAAAGCATCAATGGCTCGGCGCCCATACGCCCCATCGCCATTCGTTGCTCGTGCCCGGTACCGTGACCGAGCTGCTGCCGGGCGCTATCAGCACGATCGCCGGCTGGAAGGTTCCGGGCACGTTCAACTACCGCCTGCCGTTGTCGCCCCGCCGCTGGGTACGTATGCTCGATTCGCTCGAGCCCGACCTCATCGAGGTCGGCGACGTGTTCCACCCGGCCTGGTGCGCGATGCGCAGCGCGCGCCGGCGCGACATTCCGCTGCTGGCGTTCTTTCATTCCAATTTTCCGCGACTTGCCGGCCGCAGACTTGGCCGCGTGGTGGAAAGCGGACTCGGCAGCTATCTGCGCCACGTTTACGAACGCTTCGATCTCGTGCTCGCGCCCAGTCGCCTGATGTGCGACTACCTCGCCGGTCTCGGCGTGCAGCGCACAGCACTCCAGCCGCTGGGCGTGGACACGGAAATATTCTCCCCGCACCGTCGCGCGCCGGATCTGCGCCGCACGCTTGGCCTCGCCGACGACACGCGACTATTGGTGTACGCCGGACGATTTTCCAGCGAGAAGAATATTGAAGTGTTGCACGGCGCGCTGCGACTCCTCGGCGAGCGCTACCACCTGCTGATGATCGGCGGTGAAGAATCGGGCCGGCCGGCGGCGAATATCACCGTGCAGCCTTATCGGCGCGACAGCATTGAGCTGGCTACCGCGATCGCGTCCAGTGATGCGCTGGTGCACGCCGGTAGCAGCGAAACATTCGGGCTGGTAATCATCGAGGCGCTGGCCTGCGGAATTCCGGTGGTCGGCGCCAATGCCGGCGCGGTGCCCGAGCACGTCGATGAGACGGTCGGCATGCTCGCGCCGCCGGGCGACGCCGCCGGCACGGCCGCGGCGATTGCGGCGCTCTATGAGCGCGACCTCGCGGTACTGGGGCGTGCCGCGCGCGCACGCGCGCTGCAGCGCTATACGTGGTCGCGGGCACTACAACTCCTGCTGGGTCACTACACCACGGCCGCCGGTCAGACTCCGGCGGCGGCGCCCGAGGATGCGGGCCTGGAACTGCCGCTGCCGCGCTAGCTATTGGCGCAGGCTGTAGAGAGTCAGCGCACCACTGCGGTCCGCGACCGCAAGCTGTGTGCCATCATTCGACCAGCGCAGCAGCGCCACTTCATCGGCGAGCATGTCGGCATCGACCGGCTGCTGCGGTTGCGCTGGGCGCCAGAGCGTCAGGCGATGATCACGGGAGCCCGCGGCGAGCAGTGGTCCCTTGGGCTGGAAGGCCAGTTGCGTCAGGCGCGCGGTGTGCGCCGTCAATTGCAGCGGCTCGCTGCCCTCGGGTCCGCGCCGTGAAAAATCCCAGATGATGATCTGCTGGTCAGCGGCCGTGGCCAGCAGGCGGCTGTTGGCGCTCCAGCTGGTGAGCGCCACCTTGGCCCCATACCCTCGCATCTGCGATTGCGTACCGGCGCCCATGTTCCAGAAATGCACGGAACCATCCTGCATACCCGACGCCAGCAGGCGCCCGTCGGGGCTCCAGCTCGCGGTGAGGCAGGCACCCTGCCAGGGATATTCGCGACTGCCAAGGTGGGGCTCGATCCGGTGGACATACGCGCCGCCATTGCCGACGCTCGCCAGCTCGCTGGTCCTGGCGCGCCAGGCGAGACCGGCAATCACGCCGGACTGCGGCGGCAATTTCGCCCGCAGCGCACCGTCGCTGTCGAAGACCTGCAGCGTACGCCCCGAGGCCACGGCCAGCAGGCGTCCGTGACTCGCGAAGACCAGCCGCTCACTCCAGTCGGTACCCGTGTGGATCACCTGCGCGGCGCGTGTTCGCGCGTCCCACAGTCGCACCTCGCCATCCTGACCCGAGCTGGCAAAATTTTGGCCGCCCTGCTGCCAGGCCAGCGCCAGCGCGCCGCCTGCGTGCTCACCGATCCGTCGTGCGCCGGGCGCCGCGCCCGCCACATCCAGCCACAGCAGCGCGCCCTCGCCACCGGCCACCACCACTACCCGGCCATCGGCAGACCAGACCGCGTCAACCGGATAGTCACCGAGTTCAACGCGCCAGCGGCGCTCGAGTCTCGCTCCGGGGATATTCACGCGACGCAGGACTCGAAACCGGCTTCGAGCTCCAGGCGATCAAGACTGCGGCCGATGAATACCAGCCTGTTGCAGCGAACACCCTCGCCCCACGGACGCTCGAGCTGACCGTCAAAGATCATGTGTACGCCGTGGAACACATAACGGCGCGCTTCGCCGCGGAAATTGAGCACGCCCTTCATGCGCAGGATGTCCTGGCCGCGGCTCTGCAGCAGATAGGACAACCACTCGTTCACCTTATCGGGATTGAGCAACCGCGGATCTTCGATGCCGATCGAGGTAATCCCGGTTTCATGATGATGCGAACCGAATTCCCGTTCTCCGGTCAGCCGTGCGCCCCGCATTGCCCAGCCGAACTCCGCCGGCGCATGCTCGCAGAACACGACCCAATTCCCGTCGTCTGGAATGCTCACATGGAAATGGCCGTGTGCCGACAGCTGCAACCGGTAATGCTGCCCGGCTTCGAGCGTGGCGCCGACCTGGGCCGGCGTGCCCGGCATCCCGAAATGCTTGGCCGCGGCCGCCACCAGCGGCACAATGGCATCGGCCGCCGCTGCCGGGGCCCGCAACACCACGACACCGACCTCACGCAGTCCGCCCGGCGCGTCATCATGCGGGTGTGCGTGATCGTGGTCATGATCGCGGCCGTGGGCCTCAGCGCCGGTTTGTACGTCATGAGCGCCCGCCGCCAGCGCATAGTTTCCCGCCCATTCAAATAATTGCTGCGGCTGCAGGAATGCTCCGTCCACGGCCAGCGCGCGCTCCAGGTCGAATGCCCCGAGATCCAGCACCTGCGCGAGCGGCAACTGTGCATGGCGCGTGCGCACAATGCGCGCGGTGCCGTTGATGGCGCGCAATTCCTGCTCGGTGCGGGCCAGCTCGGAGGCGCTGACCAGGTCGGTCTTGTTGAGCAGCAGCACATCGGCGAAACCGATCTGGTCCGCCGCGGTTGGTACGCTCGCCAATTGCCCGCCGATATGCGCGGCATCGACCAGCGCCACGATGGCATCGAGTTGGAAATCCTCGCGCAGATCCTCGTCCACGAAGAACGTCTGCGCCACCGGGCCCGGATCGGCGAGCCCCGTGGTCTCGATCAACACATAGTCGAAACGGTCACGCCGCTTACGCAGCTGGTTGAGCACCCGGATCAGGTCGCCGCGCACCGTGCAGCAGATACAGCCGTTGGCGGTCTCAAAGATTTCTTCCTGGGCACCGATCACCAGTTCGTGGTCGACCGCCACTTCGCCAAATTCATTCTCAATGACGGCGATGCGCTTCCCATGCTGTTCCGAAAGGATGCGATTCAGCAGCGTGGTCTTCCCGGAGCCGAGAAACCCGGTGAGCACGGTTACGGGTATGCGCTTGCTCATGACGCGTTACCCCGGTCGCGCAGCTTCTTGAGCAACCGTCCCATGCCGGGCACACGCAGCACATTCAGCAGCAGCACCCAGCCCGCCCGCACGATCCACGGAGCCACGGTGCGCGGCAGCGCCCTGCCGAAGAGCGCGGCGGTTTCACGGTGCACCTGGACAGCCCGCACGGCGAGCGGCAGCGACTGCTCGTTGCTGCGCAGTTCCCAGGCCGCTGCGGTGCGTTCGTCGCGCACGTGCAGTTCGGCGCCCGCGAGCTCGCCCGGCAGCTGCAACGCGGCGGCGCCGCTCAGGAGTACTTCGAGCGTGTCGCCGCTGTCGCGATCGAGACCGCTGAGGCGCCACTGCACCGCGCCGGCTTCACGCCGGCACTGCGCGCTGCCGCGAAACGCAGCCACCAGCCGGGTACTCATGTGTTGCGCAGCGCCTCGACCTGCAGGTGCGTACGGAAAGTCATGTAACACAGGAACCCCAGCAACAGCAGGTAGTAGGCGCCGTAGCGCACCCGCGCGTCGAGCGGTACCTCGTAATAGCGCGGATTGTGCGCCGGCGCTTCGCCGCGCCAGGCAGCGCGCAACGAAACGTAAATGGTGGGCGCGAGTAGCAGCAGGATCATCAGGAACATCGGGTTGGGATTCATGATGAACGCGCCGGCCAGCACAGGCACGCCGACGAACCAGACTTTGGGAGAAAGAATCGCGACGATGCGCCCACCGTCGAAAGGCGAAACCGGAATCAGGTTGAAGAGATTGAGAAAGAACCCGGAATAAGCCAGTGCCAGCAGCAGCACGCTGTGCTGCCACAGCGCCAGCGCCAGCACACCGGCTGCCGCCACGGTCCCCGCGAACGGACCGGCGAAGGCGATTTCCGCCTCCTGCTTTACCGACAGCGGCTGGTCCCTGAGTTCGATCCAGGCGCCAACAAAGGGGATAAAGGTGGGCAGGCCCACATTCATGCCGAGCCGGCGCGCTGCGATGTAATGCCCCATCTCGTGCACCAGCAACAGCAGCACGAAGCCCACCGCATACCACCAGCCGAACAGCAACGCGTACACACCGACCGACAGCAGCATAAAACCGGCTGACTTCAGGAGCGGCCCGAACTTTGCGAACTTGAACAGCAGCAGCAGCGCCTTGATCATCGGCTGGCTCCGTCGAGATCCCAGAGCGTAACCGGCGCGTCGTGCCGCAGCCACATGCCGCAGCCCAGGGGCCGGAAGCTGCGCGCGAGTTCGCGCCGGTACCAACTGGCGGAGCGCAACCCCGGTACGCGATCGGTACGTGATTGATCACAGTTGTTGCGCCAGTCACCGCTGGTGAGCGCCCCGAAATAGAGGGCGCCGCGGCACACGACGCCCAGTTTCGCCATGGCCAGCAGCGCCTCGTCTTTCTTGAGGTATTGCAGGACGTCGTAGCAGACCACGAGCTCGTGGCGTATCCGGGTGCCCAGCGTCTGCAGCGTGCCCTGTTGCCAGCCATAGCGCTGGCAAAGGTACTCGCTGGTCTCGAGGCCCGTGTACTGGGCGCGCGGCAGGTGGCGCAGGAGCGGCGCGCGCAGCAGGCCCACGCCGCACCCGGCATCGAGGATGCGCCTCACCGGCAGCCCGACATAACGCACGCTGGCCGCGATCAGCGCCGCGCGATCGCGCATCTGCGCGCGCGAAGTCACCGCGGTGCGCGGGTCATGATAGAAACGCCGGTAGTAGGCTTCGTCGAAAGGCATGCAGTCTGTCCGCAGCCCGGCAAGGCGCCGCAGGCAGGCTCCTGGTGTAAGATGATGCGTCCATTGTACCGGACGCGCCGCCCGCCGGGCCGATCTCCCCATGAAACCAGCTCCCCGAACCGCGTCCGCCGGCCGCAAGGCCGCTCGTGATCCGGGCCCCGCCCGGGCGCCGGCCGTGGGTTTCGTGAGCCTGGGGTGCCCCAAAGCGCTGGTCGATTCGGAGCGCATCATCACAGAACTGCGGCTCCGCGGGTACGTCATCGCCCCCGAATACCGTGATGCTGACCTGGTGGTGGTCAATACCTGCGGCTTCATCGACTCGGCCATCGATGAATCGCTGTCCGCCATCGGTGAGGCGCTCGACCAGAACGGGCGCGTCGTCGTGACCGGGTGCCTTGGCACTCATCCCGACCGGATCCGTGAACGTCACCCGAAAGTGCTGGCGATCACCGGCCCGCACGCCACCGAGGCGGTCCTCGCGGCGGTCAACGCGCACCTGCCGCAGCCGCACGATCCGCACACCGATCTGCTGCCGCCGCAAGGCATCCGCCTCACGCCACGCCATTACGCCTATCTGAAGATTTCGGAAGGCTGCAACAACAAGTGCAGCTTCTGCATAATCCCTTCGTTGCGCGGCCTGCTCGCCAGCCGCCCGCTCGATGAAGTGCTGCGTGAAGCCCAGATGCTGGTGAGCAGCGGCGTGCGCGAGCTGCTCGTCATCTCGCAGGACACCAGCGCCTATGGGAGCGATCTGCGTTACCGCCAGGTGGAATGGCGCGGCCGGAACGTCGCCACCCGCTTCATCGACCTGGCGCGCGAGCTGGGCGAACTGGGCGTATGGGTACGCTTGCATTACGTCTACCCGTATCCGCACGTCGATACAGTGATACCGCTGATGGTCGCGGGCAAGGTGCTGCCCTATCTGGACATACCCTTCCAGCACGCCAGTCCCGCGGTACTCAAACGCATGCGGCGCCCCGCGCACGCCGAAGACACGCTCGCGCGCATCCACGGCTGGCGCCGCGAGTGTCCGGAGCTCACATTGCGCAGCACTTTCATCGTCGGCTTTCCCGGCGAGACCGAGGCCGATTTCGCGCTGCTCCTCCAGTGGCTCGAAGCCGCACAGCTCGATCGCGTCGGTTGCTTCAGGTATTCGCCCGTCGAGGGCGCTACCGCCAATGCGCTCGATGGCGCGGTGCCCGAAGAAATCAAGGAGCAGCGCTATGCGCGCTTCATGGAACGTGCCGCCACGATCAGTGCCGCGCGCCTCGCGCGCCGCGTCGGCACGCGCCAGCGCGTGCTCATCGATCGCGTCGCCGACGGAATTGCCTATGCGCGCACGGGTGGCGATGCGCCCGAGATCGATGGGGTGGTACGCATCAAGGCGTCCGCATCTACACGGCCGGGCGAATTCATCGACGTCGAGATCACGGGCGCCGACACCTACGACCTGGAAGGCCGCGCCTGAGGGCGCGCCGTCTCAGGGCAACAGGCGCGACAGGCTGCTGCGCGGCCACCAGGCACGCAGACTCAGTCCCAGACCGATGGCCACGCCGATGACGGGCAACGCGACCACACCTTTCTGGCCGAAGTTCGCCGTGATCCACGGTAGCGCGAAGTTCAGCAGCAATCCCGCCGCGAAGGCTACGCCGATCAGTGTGCCCAGTGTCCGTTGGCGCAGTAGCAGGTAGCTGCTGCGCAGTTCGGTGAGCTGTTCGGCATGCTCGTGCTCGATCGCAGCGCGTATCTGGGCATGATCGGTGGCCGCGCTGCGCGCGATCGCCGCCTGTAGCTGACCGCGGAACCCGGCAGGCAGGGCGGGCGGCACCATGTTATGGGCGAGCGCCCGATCGAGCGCGCGCTCGAGCCGCGCGTCATCCGACGGATCATACGGCGTATTCATGCAGCTTCCTCCAGCCAGAATTCCGCGTCACCGAGGCCCAGGGCACGCACCCGCTCGCGCAGCATCGCGCGAGCGCGGTGCAGGTTGGTCTTGACCGTGCCCTCGGGCAGACCCAGCATGGCAGCGACTTCTCCGACGGACTTCTCTTCATAATAAAACAGCGTCAGGGCGCTCCGGTAACGCTCGGGGAGCGCCTCGACCAGTTCGCGCAGCACCTCGAGTTGATCCTGCCCACTCTCCGGTGCGCTGGCCTGGGCCGCCTCAACGGCCTGTTCCACCGCTGGATCGCTCATCGAATTGGTCTCGCGCCGCCGCCCGATGGCCGTAAGGCACCGGTTGCGTGTGATCGTGTAGATCCAGGTCGACAGCGACGCCCGCCGGTCGTACCTGGGCAAGGCCTTCCAGACCCGCACCAGGCTTTCCTGGGCGGCATCCGCCGCCTGGTCCGGATCGCGCAACAGGGAACAACATAGCCGGTACACCTTGCGTTCGTAACGGTCGGCAAGCCGCCCGAAGGCGGCCTCGTAGGCCCCGCCCTGCAGCAATTCGACAATATCCTGATCACGGGTTCCCGCCTCGGGCGGGGCATCTTGCTGCACGGACCTCTCCTGACCGCCTTTCTACCCGGGGCCCGCCCTGTCGGTTTCAGCCCCCCCCGGGGGACTGGCCGAGTTCCCCTGAAACCAACCGGCACCCTGCCGGGTATCAAGGGCGTCGGGGTCAATTTTCAAAGGATGAGCAAAAATGGACGAGCCAATTACCGCAGTACTCGGGGTGATGATTCCGATCATCGCCATCGTCATGGGCATCGGCATCGGGATGTTGAGCCTGTTTCTCGACTATCGCAAGAAACAGAACATGTTCGCCCTGCACCACAAAGAGCGCCTGGCCGCCATCGAGAAGGGCATGGAAGTGCCGCCGCTCCCGCCGGAATTCTTTCAGGACGGCCGCCGCTGTCGCGTGCGCTCACCCTCCGACTACCTGCGACGCGGTCTGGTGCTGTTGTTTGTCGGCATCGCGATCTCGGTCGCCTTGTACAACACGCAACGCCAGGCCTACCTGTGGGGACTGGTCCCCGCCGCCGTCGGCGTCGCGCAGCTGCTGTTCTATTACTTCGAGGGCCGCAAAACGCCGCCCCAGGCGTAGGCGACGACGTCCGCTTCCTCTAGACCGCGCCGGGCACTGCGACTTCCGCCGGCTGTGCCTCGAGCCACTTGCGGATACGCTGCGCGTCGGCGACACGGGTGTACTTGCCGAAGGAATCGAGCAGCACGATGACGATGGCGCGACCGCGAATGAGCGCCTTCATCACCAGGCATTTCCCGGCTTCGGTGATGTAGCCGGTCTTCTGCACGACAATGTTCCAGGCGGGGTTGCGCACCAGCAGGTCGGTATTGCGGAACTCGAGCATGCGCCGGCCCACGCGCACCGCATGCCACTCGTCGGTGGAATACTCCTGGATCATCGGCTCATGCGAGGCCGCGATGACCAGCTTTGACAGATCCGCCGGACTCGCCACGTTGTCGCTCGACAGGCCGGTCGGATCCACGAACCGGGCATTGTGCATGCCCAGCGCGCGGGCCTTCGCATTCATTGCGGCCACGAAGGCCGGCAGGCCACCGGGATAATTGCGACCCAGCGCGTGCGCCGCGCGGTTCTCCGACGACATCAACGCGACGTGCAGCAGGTCCCCCCGGCTCAGCCGCGTGCCACTAGCCAGCCGCGAGTAGGCGCCGCGACCGTGTTCGCGATCTTCGTCGGTAATCTCCAGCACTTCATCGAGCGGCTGCTGCGCATCGAGCAGCACCAACGCGGTCATCAGCTTGGTGATCGAAGCGATCGGCGTCGCCACTTCCGCCTGGCGCGACAGCAGCACGGTCGAACTGGTTTCGTCCAGCACCAGTACGGCGCTGGAACGGATCTGCGGGTCGCCAGCCACGGCGCGTGCCCGCCGCGCTTCGGCCGGCGCACAGGCGAACAGCAGCACCATGAGCAGG
>JAYUZI010000040.1:0-5546 GCA_043751915.1 Gammaproteobacteria bacterium
GTCAATCCCGAGGTGGCCTCGGTGCTGCTCGACGTGGCGCAGGCGGCGAACATGGGCGCGAGCGTCGAAGCGGCGGACGAAGTGCTGAGCGCGCTCGACGGCGTGGGCGCGGTGCGCAAGAAAATCGTGCAGCATGCCGGCTTCATGGTGCTCAAGTCCCCGGACGTGCCCTCGATGCTGGTCGAGACTGCCTATATTTCCAACCCCGCCGAAGAACGGAACCTGCGCAGCAGCGCCTACCAGGGACGGCTCGCGCGGGCGATCAAAGCGGGCGTGATCGCCTATTTCCAGCGCCATCCGCCCGATGGCACGCACTACGCCAATGCCCGCCATAGCGCCGGGTCCAGCGCCGGCAATGCTGAAGCAGGCGACTCCGGCGTGTAGACTGCGCGGCCTGTTGTCGCCGCGCCTGCACGCATGCCGATCCGCCTGTTATCCACCACCCTGATCGATCAGATCGCCGCCGGCGAGGTCATCGAGCGGCCGGCTTCCGTTGTCAAGGAACTGATTGAGAACGCCCTCGACGCCGGCGCGCGTCGCATCGACATCGACATCGAGCGCGGCGGGCTGGGACTGCTGCGCGTGCGCGACGACGGCCTGGGGATCGCCGCCGCAGAACTGCCGTTGGCGGTGCAGCGTCACGCGACCAGCAAGATAGCGACGCTCGAGGACCTCGAGTCGGTGGCGAGCCTCGGGTTCCGCGGCGAGGCGCTGCCCTCGATCGGCTCGGTGGCCCGGCTGCGGGTTTGCAGCCGCACTGCCGATGCGCCCGCCGCCAGCGAGCTGCGGGTCGAGGGCGGTGTAGCCACGGCGCCGCAGCCGGCGGCGCACCCCACCGGCACCACCATCGAAGTGCGCGAGCTGTTCTACAACGTGCCGGCGCGCCGCAAATTCGTGCGCACCGAGCCCACCGAATTCGGTCACATCGCGCGCACCATCGAACGCCTGGCGCTCGCCGCTCCGGCGGTCGCATTCCGGGTGCGGCACAACGGCCGCCAGACCCTCGACCTGCCGGCCGCGGACGACGCGGTGGGGCGCGATGCGCGCGTGGCGCGCGTACTGGGCGCGGAATTCCTGGCGCGCTCGCTGCCCGTTGCGCAGGCAGGGGCGCTGCAGTTGCGCGGCTGGCTGGGCCTGCCGACGGCCGCGCGTGCCAGCACCGACGGGCAATTCTGGTATGTCAATGGCCGCCCGGTGCGCGACCGGCTTTTGGCCAATGCCGCGCGGCTCGGTTATCGCGATGTGCTCTATCACGGACGTCACCCGGCGTACGTGCTCGAGCTGCGGCTCGACCCGCGGCTCGTGGACGTCAACGCGCACCCCGCGAAACTTGAACTGCGCTTTCGAGACAGCCGCGCCGTGCACGACTTCGTGTTTCGCGCCATCGAGCGCGCGCTGGCCGCGAACGTGGCCGGCACCGGCCCACCGGCCGCGGCGCTGGCCATGGCCGCGGGCGAGCCGGGGCGCGCAACAGGTGGCCACTGGCACCGGGCGCCGCACGCGCAGCGCTTCGACTTCGGGGCGCCGCGCGCCGCGCCCGACGGGTCGCGCGGGGTGTTTGCGGCGGCCGGCGCGCTGCAGGTTGCTGAGCCCGCCGGCGGCGCAGTTGCCGATGAACGTCCATTGGGCACACCGCTCGCGCAGCTGCACGGCCTGTTCGTGCTGGCGCAGAACCGCAACGGCCTGGTGCTGGTCGACATGCATGCCGCGCACGAGCGGGTGCTCTACGAAGCCTTCAAGGCCCAGCACGCCGCCGGTGGCGTGCCGGCCGCGCAGCGGCTCCTCGAGCCGCTGGCGGTGGCCGCAGCGGAACATGAGATCGACACGCTGCTGGCGGCGGGCGACGACTTCGCACGGCTCGGCTTCGAGCTTGAGCGGCTGGCGCCCGGGCAACTCGCGGTGCGAGCGGTGCCGGCCATGCTGGCGAGCGCTGATGTGCCCGCGCTGCTGCGCGAAGTGCTGCACGATCTGGCGGACGATCGTGGTGCGCATCATCTGGATGGCGCGGCCCACCGGGTGCTGGGCACGCTCGCGTGCCGCAGCGCCATCCACGCACACCGGCGCTTGACGCTGCCGGAAATGGACGCGCTGCTGCGGCAGATGGAAGCCACCGAGCGCTCCGGTCAGTGCAATCATGGGCGTCCGACCTGGACCGAGCTGTCGTTGCCGGAGCTCGATCGCCTGTTCCTGCGCGGCCGATGAGCGCGCCGCCGGCGCTGGTGCTCACAGGTCCCACCGGGAGCGGCAAGAGCGACTGGGCCTGGCGTCTGGCGCAGGAGCTGCCGGTTGAAATCATCAGTGTCGATTCCGCGCAGGTGTACCGCGGCATGGACATCGGCACCGCCAAGCCGTCCGCTGCGGAGCAGGCGCGCGTGACCCATCACCTGATCGACATACGTGATCCGTCGGAGCGCTACTCAGCGGGCGAGTTCGTGCGCGACGCACGTGCGGTCATGGCGCAGGCCCACTCGCGCGGCCACCTGCCGGTGCTGGTCGGGGGCACGCAACTGTATCTGCGCGCACTGCTGTGCGGGATGGCGCTGCTGCCGGAAGCCTCGCCAGCAGTGCGCGCCGAACTCGTGGCCGAGGCTGGCGCGCGGGGCTGGCCCAACCTGCACGCGGAGCTTGTGAAAGTGGATCCGCGCGCCGCCGCGAAGATCCACCCCAACGATCCGCAGCGCATACAGCGCGCGCTCGAGGTCTACCGGCAGAGCGGTCGGCCGATTTCCGACTGGCAGGCGGCGACGCAGCTGCCCGACGACGGTGCGCATTGGCTGCGGTTTGCACTCATTCCCGGCGACCGTGCGGCACTCGCACGGGGCCTGCGCGAGCGCTTCCAGGCCATGCTCGAGGCCGGATTGCTGGCCGAGGTGTCGGCGCTGTACCACCGCGTCGATCTGCACGCGGAACTTCCGGCGATCCGCGCGGTCGGTTACCGGCAGCTGTGGGCCCATTGCGCGGGCGAGACCGGGCTGGCGGAAGCCACGGAGCACGCGGTCACGGCCACCCGACAGCTGGCCAAGCGCCAGCTGACCTGGTTGCGCGCAGAAAGCGCCTACCAGTCGCTCGATCCTGCGATGCCAGCCGGATTTACGCGCATTCTGGGTGCAATTCGTGCCGCAGGTTTCGTGGCCGGCCGGCCGCACGGATGCTAGAATTGGTCTAGGTCCCAAGCTGACAGGCCCGCGGGACTTCTG
This sequence comes from Gammaproteobacteria bacterium, assembly GCA_043751915.1. GTDB lineage: Bacteria > Pseudomonadota > Gammaproteobacteria > Steroidobacterales > Steroidobacteraceae > FEN-1191. The sequence goes on from JAYUZI010000040.1 coordinate 3,198, forward strand.
ACGACAGCTGAAAAATAAGGAGAACAATTCATGGCCAAAGGCCAATCCCTCCAGGATCCGTTTCTGAACGCCCTGCGCAAGGAACATATTCCGGTGTCGATCTACCTGGTCAACGGCATCAAGCTGCAGGGCCAGATCGATTCCTTCGACCAGTTCGTGGTGCTGCTGAAGAACACCGTCAGCCAGATGGTCTACAAGCACGCGATTTCCACCGTGGTTCCCGCCCGCGCTGTGCAGCTGCCGAGCGCCGAGGGCACGGAGAGCCCCGCAGAATAATGCGCCTGCACTGTATGCGGAATGTTTGATCGCCCGCGCAGCGGTGAGCGCGCCGTGCTCGTGCGCCTCGGACTGGGCGTTCCGCTGCGACCCGAAGACCTCGAAGAGTTTCAGCAGCTGGCGCGCTCTGCCGGGGCCACGCCCGTGGCCACCGTAACCGGCCGGCGCGAACGCCCCGACCCGCGCTATTTTGTCGGCAGCGGCAAGGCGGAGGAGATCGGCGCGGTGGCGGCGGCCGAATCGGCCGACGTGATCCTCATCGACCATCCGCTCTCGCCCAGCCAGGAGCGCAATCTCGAGAAACTCACCGGGCGACGCGTGCTGGATCGCAGCGGCCTGATCCTCGATATCTTCGCGCAGCGCGCGCGCAGCTTCGAGGGCAAACTGCAGGTCGAACTCGCGCAGCTCAAGCATCTGTCGACGCGCCTGGTGCGCGGCTGGACGCATCTGGAGCGCCAGAAGGGTGGCATCGGCCTGCGCGGCCCGGGCGAAACGCAGCTCGAGACCGATCGCCGGTTGCTGGCGACGCGCGTGAAGTCGCTCACGCGCAAACTCACGCGGCTCCGCCAGCAGCGCGACACGGGACGCAGCGCGCGCGCCGAGATCCCGGTGCCCGGCGTCGCCCTGGTGGGCTACACGAATGCCGGCAAGTCGACGCTGTTCCGCGCGCTCACCGGCGCGGACGCCTACATCGCCGACCAGCTGTTCGCGACGCTCGACCCCACGGTGCGCAAGCTCACGCTCCCGGGCGGCGCCGGCATCGTCGTCGCCGACACCGTGGGCTTCATCCGCGAACTGCCGCACGAGCTGGTGGCGGCGTTCCAGTCGACACTCCAGGAGGCGCGCAGCGCGCAGCTGCTGCTGAACGTGATCGACGCCGCCGACGCCCGGCGCGACGAGTACACCGGTCAGGTCAACGCCGTGCTTGCTGAAATCGGCGCCGGTGAACTGCCGCAGCTGCTGGTCTACAACAAGATCGACCGGGTCGACCTCGAGCCGCGCATCGAGCGCGACGCGGAGGGCACTGCGACCCAGGTGTGGATCAGCGCGGCCCAGGGGCGTGGGCTCGAGCTGCTCAAGCAGGCGGTCACCGAACGTCTGCACCTGGGTGCGGTGCATGCCTGGCTGCGCATACCGGCGGGTGCGGGCGCCATGCGGGCGCGGTTATTTTCGCAGGGTGCGGTACGCGAGGAACAGAGTGAAGCGGACGGCGCGATGCGCTTGCGCGTCGAGCTGCCGCCCGCGCAGCTGGCCGAGCTGAGGCGCCATCCGGAGGTGACGCTGACGCTCATCCCCAGCACGCCTTGTGCCCCTGCATTACCGTACCTAGAATCTACCCGCGCGCTGGCGCCCTTATAGTTCATTGCAGAAGATCGACCATGGCCTGGAACCAACCTGCCGATGATAAGAACGCCAAGCCGGGGCGGAGCAGCGGGCGCGGCAAGGCGGGCCAGGGGCGGCTGCGTCGCTGGCGTCAGCGCTGGAAGGCCACGCCGCGTGCCCGTGGCCCGTTCTATGCGACCGCGGCCGGTCTGGTGGTGGTGCTGTGGCTGGCCAGCGGGTTCTACCAGCTCGATGACGGCGAGCGTGGCGTGCTGCAGCGCTTCGGCGCCTACGCGGGGGAACGCAGTAGCGGCGCCGGCTGGCACCTGCCCTGGCCGATCGAGACGCTGACGGCCGTCGACCTGGGCCGGCAGAACAGCGCGCAGTTCCAGTCGCGCATGCTGACCGGCGACGCGATGCTGGTGAATGTCATGGCCAGCATCCAGTACCAGTACACCGACGCGCGCGCCGCGCTGTTTGCGGTGCGCGATCCCGATGCGGTGGTGCGCGAACTTGGCGAGGCAGTCGCGCGCGAAGCCCTCGCCCGTCGGCCGATCGCCGAGCTGATGGGTGGCGCCACGCGCGCCCCGCTTGCGGCCGCGCTCCGTGCGGACATCCAGCAAGTGCTCGACAGCATGGGCGCGGGCCTGCGGGTGCTGGAAGTGAGTCTCAACGATGTGCAGGTGCCCGAAGCGGTACTCGCCTCGCAGCGCGAGCTGGTGCAGGCGGGCGTTGAGCGCGAGCGCACGA
>JAYUZI010000041.1:0-2700 GCA_043751915.1 Gammaproteobacteria bacterium
GAGCGGCTCCGACATCGGAGACTATCCACGAAGCGGAGTATGGCGCTTTGCGAGTTCGCACTTGGCATCGAAGAACTTGAGCGTTTCGTAAAGCGCGAGCCCTTGCGATGCGTGCACGAATGCGTATTCGGCGTGCTCGCTCTTGAGAGCGAGCCCGTGGACCCGCGACTGGAGCCGCCCGAAGAATGCGCCTGTGGCGCGCCCGGATCTGGTCATGCTGGTGGCCGGTAGCGGCGCCGCTGGCGCTTCCGCTACGCTCGCTCGCTCCAAATCCCGCAGAATTGGCCCAAAATGACGGAACTCATGACAACGCCCGGCCCACTCGTGCGTTTAGCTTAGAGGGAAAGCCAGCAGCCATGTCAGACAACCGAGTCACCCCTGAGACCAGCTGATGCCGATCATCCGCACGCGCATTGCGACCCTTGTACTGCCGGGCCTGCTCACCCTGCTGGCCGGCTGCGCGGCCGCACCGCCAGTCAGCGCACCGCACACCACTGTCAACGACATGGCCTGGCTCAACCGGGTGACCTTCGGTATCAGCGCCCAGAGCGTGGCGGAGCTGCAGCGCGCCGGACGCGAGGCTTACCTCGACCAGCAGCTCGCAGCGCGCACCGACGCCTTGCCAGAGTCGATCGCCGCACAGGTTGACGCCCTCGAAGTCAGCCATGCCGACCCGGTCACACTGCTGCGCGAGGTCGCTACCGAAAACCAGCGTATCAACGCCCTGCCGGACGGCGCGGAGCGCGAACAGGCACGCAAGACGCTCAACGAGCGCGGCAACCGGCTGGCCTACGAGGCCCAACGACGTGAAATACTGCGCGCGCTCTACTCTCCCGCCCAGCTGCGCGAGCAGATGGTGGCCTTCTGGCTGAATCACTTCAGTGTTTTCCAGTACAAGGCCAATGTACGCTGGCTGGTGGGCGACTACGCCGAGCACGCCATACGCCCGCACGCGCTTGGGAATTTCCGTGACCTGGTGCTGGCGACTCTCGAGCATCCGGCGATGCTCCAGTACCTCGACAATGCCCAGAACGCCGTCAATCACCTCAACGAGAACTACGCGCGTGAGTTGATGGAACTGCACACGCTCGGCGTCCAGGGCGGCTACACCCAGCAGGATGTGCAGGCGCTGGCCCGCATTCTCACCGGCACCGGCGTTCAAGCGGGCGCTGCTTCGCCACACCTGAAGCCGGAGTGGCAGTCCCTGTATCGGCGCGACGGCGCCTTCGAGTTCAACCCCGCGCGCCACGACTTCAGCGACAAGCAATTCCTCGGTGCGACCATCCGCGGCAGCGGCTTCCACGAAATCGAGCTGGCTGTCGATCGCCTGACCGGCAGTGAAGCCTGCGCACATTTCATCTCGCAGCAGCTGGCCACCGCCTTTGTCGCTGACACTCCGCCCGACGCGCTGGTGCAGCGCCTGACACGGAACTTTCTGGACACCCGCGGCGACATCGCCGCGGTGATGCGTGTGCTGTTGACCTCCGCTGAGTTCAACGCTGCGCTAGGCCAGAAATTCAAGGATCCGATGCACTACGTTTACTCGGCGGTGCGTCTGGCCTACGACACTCGGCCGATCGCCAACGTCCACCCCGTGCTCAACTGGCTGAACGGTCTGGGTGAAGCGCCATTCAACCGCCAGACTCCGGACGGCTATTCGCTGACTGAGTCTGGCTGGGCTAGCTCCGGCCAGATGAGCCGGCGCTTCGAAATTGCGCGCGCCATCGGTTCGGGCAACGCCGGCCTGTTTGAACCCGAGGACGGCAAGCCCGGGGCCGCCGCGGGATTTCCGCGACTGGCAAGCGCGCTGTACTACGGCCAGATCGAGCCGACCCTGTCGGCCAGTACCCGCGCCGTGCTGGAGGCGGCCACCTCCCAGCAGGAATGGAACCTGCTGCTGCTGGCTTCGCCAGAAATGAACACCCGTTGAGGTAATGCCATGACCATCACGCGAAGACAGCTGCTCGTATCTGGCCTGGCCGGCCTCGCGGCTCCCTACGCCGCGCGTCTGTACGCTGCGCCGAAATCCGCGCCGCGCTTCCTGCTGGTGTTTCTGCGCGGCGGTTACGATTGCGCCAATCTGCTGATTCCGTACAGCAGCGCGGACTACTATGCTGCGCGCCCGCGCATCGCGATCGCAAAGCCCGATCCGCAGCAGAGCACCGGTGCACTCGCACTCGATGCCCAGTGGGCACTGGCCCCTGCGGTGCGTGAGACGCTGGCGCCGCTCTATGCCAACAAGCAACTCGCCTTCATTCCTTTTGCCGGCACCGAGGATTTATCGCGTAGCCACTTCGAGACGCAGGACAGCATTGAACTCGGCCAACCCGTCAACGACGCACGCGACCTGCGCTCCGGGTTCCTCGCGCGCCTGGTTGGCGTACTGAACGGCGGCGCACCGATTGCCTTCACGGACTCGCTGCCGCTGGCGCTGCAGGGCCACGGCGATATTCCCAATATTTCCCTGCGCTCGGTTGGCAAGTCTGCTTTCGACGCGCGCCAGTCCGCACTGCTGTCGTCGCTCTATGCCAACCATCGACTGCACGCCGCGGTCGCGGACGGACTGGAGCTGCGAGCCGAAGTGTCGCGAGCGATGGCCGACGAAATGAGCGCCGCCAGTCGCAATGCGGTCACCACCAAGGGCTTTGAACTGGAGGCGGAACGCATGGCGCGCCTGATGCGCGAACAATACCGCATCGG
>JAYUZI010000042.1:0-3415 GCA_043751915.1 Gammaproteobacteria bacterium
GGCAGCAGTGACAGGTCTATGTCCGCGAACTCGAGCTGGATCACGCCGCGAGCCCGCACGCTGTCGAGCAGAAGTGCATGGCGGGTGATGTAGCGCGCCTGCAGATCGGCCGACGAGTGCACGGTGCCGACCGACGCACTGGTCCAGCCCCCTTCGACGACCATCACGGGCACAGTGTGTCCGCTGGCCGGCCGGCTGTAGTAGTCGGCCGGGATGTCTTCCGGCTGAGCGAACGCGAAGTAGGGGTACGACGACAGCCCGAGCCATTGCGTGAACGGGAAGTCATGGAAGTCCTGCTCGATTCCGACGTAGCTGCCACCTGTTCCGAGCAGACCCCACGCCGTCTCGACCTGCACGCTTGTGATCAGGGTCGCGGTCGCGCCGGCCGCCTTCAGGTCCGCGGCGGCCTCGTTGGCCGCAGTGACGACGGCTGCGTAAACAGGCGACGGGGCGGCCAGCCGGATCAGGTTCGTCTCGGCGGCGAGTCCGAGGTACTCCGGGTTGTACTTACGCTCGAACGCGAGAACGTAGCTGCGGTAGACCTGCTGGACGGCAGGTTCGGTGATGCTGCGGCCGAGCGCGCGCAGCTGCGGCGCCTCCTCGCCGCGGGACAGGCCGTCGGTGAGGTCCGCCATGAAGTAGAGCTTGAGGCCCTTGCCCCGCAGGTAGGTGATCAACTGGGTCTTGTCCCGGTCGAGGATCACCTCTGGCGCGATCCCGGCAAGCAGGTCCGTCCAGGGCAGTTCCTCGTGGATAGCGGCCAGCTCGGCGCGCTGACTCCAGAGGTCAATTCCCTGGAGTACCGCCTGCGTCGTCAGACGCGGCGGAATATAGGAGAAGCCCATCTGCCAGGTGCGGGTCGACTGCGGCGGAGCCGGCGGTGCCGCCGTGGAGCCGCCTCCACCGCATGCAGCGACGCCCCCCACCACGGCGAGCAGTAGAGACAATATTCGGAGCGGGCGCGAGTTCATTCGAACCTCGAGAGCATCCGCGCGCTACGTGGCGGCGCACGCTCTGGCAGATTGGCGGCCGGCAAGCCTCATCCGGCGGTCAACCCGCGGTAGCTGCCCACTCGCTGTACCACGACTTGAACAATCTCCACTGGCTATCGACGTAGCTCGACTGACTCGGCGACAAGGCGTCGGTCGAGTTCAAATGGACCTCGTACTCCGCGTGTCCTTCGAGCACCATCAGGCGCTTGTAGTAGAGCACCAGATCGGCGCCTTCGTCGAACGACGACAGGACGCTCAACGCCTGATCCAGTTCCAGCGCCAGTGCGCGCGCCTTCGCATCGCCGCTGGCTGCCTTGCGGCAAAGCGCTATGAGATGCAGTGTCTCCTTCGGAATGGCGTTGCCGATACCGGTGATGGCGCCGACGGCGCCGCAGTTCACGAACCCGTGGAACACCTGCGTGTCGACGCCGACGACCAGAGCCAGCGACGGGTCGCGGCCGGTTATGTGCTCGGCAGCGTATCGCAGCGACTGCGCGCCACCGAATTCCTTGAATCCCACCAGATTCGTGTGCCGTCGCCGCAATTCGAAGAACAGCTCGGCGCGGGTTTCGAACCCATAGTACGGCGAGTTGTAAATCACTGCCGGCAATCCATCCGCAGCTTCCAGAACTGCCTCGAAATGCGCGCGTTGCGCCGTGCTCGAGCTCACGCGCGAGAGTACCCGCGGGATGACCATCAGGCCGCTGGCGCCCACTCGCCTCGCATGGGCTGCCAGTGCAACCGCACGGGCCGGGCTCTGGGCGCCCGTCCCGACGACCACCGGCACTCCCGCCTCCACGAGGCGAGCCACTCCTTCCTGTCGCAACTCGTCGGAGAGCAAAGGCCACTCCCCCATCGATCCGCAGTAGACGACGCCCGACATTCCCGTACTTACGAGCCACTGACCCGTCCGCACCAGTGCGTCGAAGTCCGGCTTACGGTTCGCCAGGCAGGGCGTCATGAGCGCCGGCATCGTTCCAAGGAAGACCGTAGGAGTCATGGTTGCCTCAAGCTCGGATGGCAGGCATGGAGGAAAGTGAGGCGATCATATCGCGTGAGGCGCGCCGGGTGATCTGTTTTCGATTCTTCGCCGCGACCCGCAGCGATGGACATTTGCCCGTAATTTCGAGCGCTGAATCGCGGTTTCGGCTGAATTTCGAGTCGCCAGGGGATCCGGCAGCCGACCTGCGCGCTGACTACCGACGCCAAGCTGCTTCCAACCGCCCGTATCCTGCGTCCCCCGAATTGAGGTCCCCTTGGCACTGCGCGGCTCATCGCAGGAGACTGCACGGAGCGCGCGCATGGCGCCGGGCAATTCGCTCAGATCTCGTGTCCGTCCGGAGCTCCGGAGGGGCTGATGGCCGGATCCGACTCGACCCGGGACAGCAGGTACGATGCGCCGAGAATCACTGCGCCACCGACGGCCGTGCGCGGCGAAATCGGATCATTGAAGATCAGCGCGGCGAAAGAGATGGCGTAAACCGGCTCCATCGCAACGAACGCGCTGCAGCTCCCCGCCGACAGGTGCCGCAGCGCATAGAAGTAGAGCTGCCCAGCCAGTGCAGTGTTCACCGCACCAAACCAGACGAGCCAGCCCCACTCGGAGAGCCGCGTCGGCGCCCTGCCAACGAACAGCAATAGCGGCGCCACCGCCATCGCGACCAGCGCGCACTGCGATATCGAGATCAGCGTCTCCGACAGCGCCGGTCGCAGAGATCGCCCGAGGTGCCAATAAAGCGCGTAGAGCATCGCCGCACCGAGCCCAGCGACGACGCCCCACCGGCCACCCGCCGTCGGCGACGAGCCAACCACGAGATAGACCGCCGCAATGATCGCGCCGGTTGCGCCGAGCTCGAGCAGCCGCGGGCGCCGGCGCAAGTGCCAGGCGTCGATCAGCAACGCGAACAGCGGGAACGTGGCGAACGTCAACGTCGCGATCGCGACGCTGCCCAACTGCACCGTCGAGTAGAACAGCACCCAGCTGACGGCCTGCACCGCCGAACTTGCCGCGATCGTACCCCAGTGCGCACGCGGAATCGGTCGCAACTCCCGCGCGAAGTATCCCCACACTAGCAAAGTAAGCGTGGCGACAACGGTGCGCACACCGATGATCCACAGCGGCGAGACCGGCAGCTTGCCGAACAGCGCGGCGCTGCCGAAGATCAGTCCGGTGACGTTTATTGCAACCAGACCGCGGGCCCTACCGGCTCGGTCAGTCGTCGCCGACCGCCCTGCCCTCATGCGCGTACACGACTGCCACGCGCAACGTCGAATTCGTTGGGCATCGGCGCACCGCGTCGCCAGGCGTTGATATTGTCTATGAGGATGTCGAGCGTGGCGATGATAACGGTGTCGGGGTCGTCGGCCGCCATGTGCGGCGTGACCACGAGGTTGGGGGTCGCCCAGGCACGATGATCGACGGC
>JAYUZI010000043.1:0-14471 GCA_043751915.1 Gammaproteobacteria bacterium
GATGATCGCCACGGATCAGGCCAGCAGCGCCGCCGCCTCGGTCAGCGACTTGTCCAGGATTTCCACCAGCTTGTCGACCTCAGCGCGGGTGATGATCAGCGGCGGGCTCATCACGATCGTGTCGCGCACCGCGCGCACCATCAGGCCGTTGGTGACGCACCGGTCGCGCACCACGGGCCCGGCTGTGCCCTCCTTGTCGCCGAAGCGCAGGTTGGTGCCTTTCTGGCGGACGATTTCCACCGCGCCGATCAGGCCCAGCGAGCGCGTCTCGCCAACGATCGCGTGCTGGTGCAACCGCTCCAGCGCCTTGCCAAGATACGGGCCGATATCCTCGGCGACGCGCTTGACGAGGCCTTCGCGCTCGATGATCTCGATGTTGCGCAGCGCGACTGCGGCGCAGGTCGGGTGACCCGAGTAGGTGAAGCCGTGGAAGAACTCGCTGTCCTTCTCGCGCAGCAGCTCAATGATCTCGTGCGAGACCACGGTGGCGGAGATCGGCAGGTAGCCCGAGGACAAGCCCTTGGCCATCGTGATCAGGTCGGGGTCGAGCCCGAAGTGCTGGTAGCCGAACCACCGGCCGAGCCGGCCGAAGCCGCAGATGACTTCGTCGCACACCAGCAGCACGCCGTATTTCTTGCAGATGGCGCCGATCCGCTCCCAGTAGCCGCGCGTCGGAATGATCACGCCGCCCGCGCCCTGCACCGGCTCGCCGATGAACGCGGCGACCTTGTCGGGGCCCAACTTGAGAATGCGCTCTTCGAGCGCGTTCGCGGCGCGCTCAGCGAAGGCGTCTTCGCTCTCGGCGAAACCGTCGCCAAACTTGTAGGGCTGCATGATGTGCTCGATGCCCGGGATCGGCAGGTCACCCTGCGCGTGCATGAATTTCATGCCGCCGAGGCTCGTACCTGCGACCGTCGAGCCGTGATAGGCATTCCAGCGGCTGATGAAGATCTTGCGCTGCGGCTGCCCGCGCAGGTCCCAATAATGCCGCACCATGCGGAACGCGGTGTCGTTGGCCTCGGACCCGGAGCTGCTGAAGAAAACGTGCTGGAGCTTCCCGCCGGTGAGGCTGGCGATCTTGGTGGCCAGCTCGACGGCCGGCACCGTGGCCGTGCGGAAGAAGGTGTTGTAGAACGGCAGTTGCAGCAGCTGCTCGTGCGCCACATCGGCGAGCTCGCTGCGCCCGTAGCCGACGTTGACGCACCAGAGCCCCGCCATGCCGTCGAGGATCGTGTTGCCGTCGGCGTCGTGGATAAAACAGCCTTCGGCGTGCGTGATGATGCGGCTCCCGCCCAGCGTCTGCATCAGCCGATAATTTTGCTGCGCCGGCAGGTGATGGGCAAGATCGAGCTCGCGCAGGCGGGCCGTGCTGGGGTGGGTCCTGGTCGCTGGATTCATGATAGACGCCTTGATTATTGACGCTGCTATTGATGCCGGTTAACGCCGTTGCAGCCAGTAAGCGATCGCCTGCGGCAGCTCGCGCTGCGAACGGCCGCTGACATACATGCCAATATGCCCCACGTCCAGGCCGAGCGCCATATAGTCGCTGGTGCCGACCAGCGATTCGAGCGCGGTCGAGGCCGCGGGCGGCACCAGGTGGTCCTGTTTGCCGTAGATATTGAGCACCGCCTGCCGCACGTTCTTCAGGTCGACTTTCTGGCCGCCGATCTCAAGCGTGCCCTTGAGCAGGCGGTTTTCCTGGAAGAACCAGCGCGTGAACTCGCGAAACGCCGCGCCGGCCTGGGCGGGGCTGTCGAAGATCCATTTCTCCATGCGCATGAAATTATCCATCTGCGCCTGATCGCCATCGGCCGCGAGCAGGTTGACGTATTTCTGCTGCAGCAGCCGGAACGGCAGCAGCGACACGTAGGCGTTGTTGAGCACCTCGCCCGGCACCACGCCGTGCGCGGCCACCAGCGCGTCGACGTCGATGCCCTGCACCCAGCGCGACAGCAGGTTGTCGGGGGTCTGGAAATCGACCGGCGTCACCATGGTGATGAGGTTGCGCACGCGCTCCGGGTGAAGCGCGGCATAGCAGAGGCTGAAAGTGCCGCCCTGGCACACGCCCAGCAGCGTGGTCGAAGGAATCTGATGAGCTCGCAGCACCACGTCGAGGCAACGGTGCAGGTAGCCGTTGATGTAATCGTTGAGATCGGTGAAACGATCGGCGCCGTCCGGATAGCCCCAGTCGATCAGGTACACGTCGACGCCCAGCTCGAGAAGACGACGGATCAATGAGCGGTCGGGCTGCAGATCCATCATGTACGGGCGGTTCACCAACGCGTAGACGATCAGCACCGGGGGCAGGTTGGCGCTCGGCGCGATCGGACGGTAGTGATAAAGCGTCAGCTTGTCTTCGCGGTAGACAGCGTCTTTTTCCGAGCAGCCGAAGCTGACATCCGCGGCGGCCTGGAGCGAACGCAGGGTCGAGGCCATCCGGCCCGGCAGTTCGCCCAGCTCATCGAACACGGGTGTTGGCGGCTGCGCCTCGGCCATGCTAGCCCCGCGTGCCCGCCAGCGCCGCCTTCAGTGCGCGCAGCTGCTGGTGGATGCTGTTGAGCTCGGCGCGGGTGGGCAGGTCAAACTGCTTCGCCCATTCCTCCAGCAGTTCGCGCTGCGCGCTGCGCAGCTGGCTGGTCGCGTTGGTGAGTTCGCCTTGCGCCTGCACGAAGGCGGCGCCGCGCGCGGCCTGCGCGTAGACGCTCTCGGCCGAGTCGACCCACAGGTCGTAGACTTCCTTGACTGAACCAGGCACCGCACCACTCTTGAGCGGCGGCGCCAGGCGCTCGCCCAGTTCGCGCAGGGCCTTGCCGATGATGTCGTTCCACTGGCTGCTGACTTGCATCTGCGCCTGGGCATAACGCGCGCCGTGCTGCATCAGGCGCTGCCAGGATTCCTGCTGCTCGCGCGTGGGCCCGAGCGCGGGCATATTGAATGCGGCCCCGGCGCCGGGGAGCCCGGCCATGCCCGGCATGCCCGTCATACCCGCGCCAAAGGACCCGGCACCGGGCCAGGGAGCGGCGCCAAATCCCGCGGCGGCCGGCCCGCCAAAGGGGGTGTTGGCCCACAGACCTGCGAACCGCTGCTGCAGGCCGCCGAGGCCCTCGGTGAACGTACGGCTGCGCTGCTCCGGATCACCCAGGGCCGCCGACCGGGTCGCCAGGTCCCAAAGTGAGCGGGAAACACCCAGGTATTGCTCGCATTGCTGCAGGAAATGCCGTGCCAGGTCAGCGGCAGCGGCGTCCGGGGCGGCCCCCGGCACCACGCCCGCACCCGCACCAGCGCCCGGCGAGGCTGCGCGTGCCCAGCCCTGGCTCATGTCGGTCCACTGGCGCAGCAAATCAGCCTGGGCTTTCTGCATGGCAGCCGCCCAGTCAGCAGTCGGGTTTGCATCGGATGCCATAAGGTCTCCAAGCCTGTTTGTCTGTAACGCGCTACAGTGAAATCATACGCTGTACCGGCGGCAGTTGAGGAGGCGCTCGTGTCCAACAAGGCTATTCCCGTCCTGGCGGCGATCCTGCTGCTGGGCAGTGCAGCGGCCTGGTATTGGTGGTCACGAATCGCGCCCACCCCGGCGCCGCCCCCACCGGTCGCCGCGCCAGCCGCGCCAGAGGCCGAACCGCCCATTGCCAACCCCATGCCAGCACCGGAGGCCGATTCAGTGGCGCTCCCGGCACTGGACGACAGCGACGCGCCGTTCAATGCGGCGCTGGCCGCGCTCCCCGGAGCCGGCGCCTTGGGGACTTTCCTGCGGCCGGAAAACCTCATCCGCCACCTCGTCGCCACGGTCGACAACCTCCCGCGCCATCGCCTGGCCGAGGAACTGCGACCGCTCAAGGCCACCGGGGGCGCTGTGCTGGTGGCCGGCGGCGACGAGCAGGCCACGCTCGATGGGCACAACGCCGCGCGCTACGCACCGATCGTGGCGATCGTCGGCGCCCTCGACATGCGCACCATCAACGGCCTGTACCAACATTACTACCCGCTGTTCCAGCGTGCTTACCAGGACCTGGGCTACCCGCAGGGCTATTTCAATGATCGGCTGGTCAGCGTCATCGACCATCTGCTGGCAACGCCGCATCCGGCCGGCCCGCTGGCGCTGGTGCGGCCGAAAGTGTTCTGGGAATTCGCCGATCCAGAGCTCGAAGCCCGCTCGAGTGGCCAGAAGCTCCTGCTGCGCATGGGCAATGACAATGCCGCCGGCGTCGAACGGAAGCTCCGCGAACTGCGTGCGCTGGTCGCCACGGGCGCCGGCACGGGCCAGCGCGCGAACCAATAGGCGCACTGGCAGTCCATACTGTTCACCATGCCACCCCGATCGCCCTGGCGCCTGATAACGGCGGGATTCGTGCTCGCTGCCGCGCTGGGCGCCAGCGCCTGTTCCTCACTCGCGACACAGCCGGCTGGAGCCACTGCCGCGCTGGCCGGAAACTGGCAAGTGGACGTTGCGGGCAGTGAGGACTTCGATCGCAAGCTCGGCCCGCTGCTCGAGGCACAGCGTGAACGCATGCGGCCGCGCCGCAACCAGATCATCGCGCCGGGCTCGCGCGGCGGCAATGATGGAGACCGTTCCGACGCGGGCCGTGGACCCAATGAACTCGACGCGCTGGTGATGCCGCCGGAAGAGCCGGACAAGGTGCGCGAGCGCCTGGCGGCTGAGTTGCGTCCGCCCGCGAAACTGCAGATTGCGCTGTCCGCAGACACCGTGGCAATCACCAGCGATGCGGATCCCGCACGGCAGTTTCTACCCGGGCAATCCGTGTCGCGCATCGACACGACCGGCGCTGCGAGCCTCGCGAGCGGCTGGGACCAGCAGGCCTTCGTGGTACGCGCCAAATATACCAACCGCGGCTCACGCAGCTGGCGCTATGAAGTGGAAGCAACGGGCGACGCGCTGCGCCTGAGTTTCGAAGCGGAAGATCCGGAATTCGGCAGTTTCAAGCTGCAGTCGCGCTACCGGCGGGCAACAGGCACCGGTCTCAATTAATATCTCCAGACGAGCGGAAGGGCCGCCCGCCGGAACCTGAGGGGATATTTGCTGTGAAGAAGACTCACCTGCGTCGCGCACTGCTTACGCTGGGCCTGGGTTTCCTGGCGCTGAACCTGACCGTCCCGGCACTGGCGGACGACTGGAAGGGCGGCCCCGGCTACCAGACCTTTGTCATCGGCGATGAAAGCGCACCAACGCCCGATCCGATCGTCGGCGGTCTGCTGCTCAACGGCGGCGGCGACTGGCCGGCCGACGCCTTCCGCTGGTTCACGGCGCACGCAGGCCACGGGCATCTGGTCGTGTTGCGCGCATCGGGCACCACGGAGACGCAGGACGAGTTCTACAACGATGTGAAGGGCGTGCTGTCGGTGCGCACGTTCCTGTTCACCGACCGCAAGGCGGCCTCGGACCCGCGGCTGTTGGCGGCCGTGAGTGCCGCCGACGGCATCTTCATTGCGGGCGGCGACCAATCCAATTACGTGCGCATGTGGCGCGGCACCCCGCTGAACGCGGCGATCGACGCGCACGTGGCCGCGGGAAAGCCCCTGGGTGGCACCAGTGCGGGCCTGGCGATCCAGGGCGCGTGGCTGTACGGCTGCATGGACAGCATAAGCATCACTTCCGCGCAGGCCATGGCCGATCCGCTGGGCAAGGCGGTGACGGTCGAGGGCAACTTCCTGCACAACGAACTGCTGGCCCATGTCTTTACCGACAGTCATGTCGACACGCGCAACCGCCTCGGCCGGCTGTTCGCGTTTCTCGCCAAGGCACACAGCCTCGATCCAAAGCGTACCCTGGCCGGGCTCGGCATCGATGAGGGCGCGGCCATGACGGTGGAATTGGACGGCGCGGCGCGTTTGTACGCCAGCAATGTCGGCAAGCACGCCTGGTTGGTGCAACCTGGCGCGTTCGGCGTCCAGGGGCCGGGCAAGCCGCTCGATCTTGCAAAAATAAGCGTCACGGCGATCGGCGCCGACAGCACCTTCAATGTCAGAACCATGCAGGTCGGTGCACCGGCATTGATCCGCATGTACGACGTGGCCAAAGGCGTGGTGACGCGGCAAACGCAAGGGCCGCTCGTCGCAAAGTCGCAACACGCCGCGGATACGCTCTTCGAACACGGCTACGTGTACACGGTGGATGGCGCCAACACGGTGGCCCAGGCGCTCGCCGTACGGGCCGGGCAGATCATCTATGTCGGCGACGACGCTGGGGCGCGCTCTTTTGTAGGCCCCAAGACGCGACGCATCGACCTGGCGGACCGCATGCTGATGCCGGGCCTCATCGACGGCCACATGCATCCGCGCTCCGGCGGGATGCGGCTCCTGACCTGCGATCTCAACTACCGTCGCCTCACGGTGCCGGAATTCCAGGCCGCCATCCAGGCCTGCGTCGATCAGGACAGCAAGGCGGGCCCGGATGACTGGCTCAAGGTCAACAGCTGGTTCGAACAGAACATGGAGCCGGCCGGCATCGTACTGACGCACGCGGCGCTCGATGCGGTCAGGACCACGCGTCCGATCGGGGTGAATTCGTCCTTTGGCCACTCGGAACTCGTCAACCGGCGCGGCCTCGAGCTGGGGCACATCACGCGCGATACGCCCGACCCAAAGGACGGCATCATCGCGCGCGACGCCAGCGGCGAGCCTACCGGGCTCCTCGAGGATGCTGCTCAAAACCTGGTTGATCGCCTGATGCCCGAACCGACGCCCGCGCAGAATCTGCAGGCGGTGCGCAGTGCGCTGGCAGCGATGCGAGCGCAGGGCATTACCACGTTCCTGGATGCCTCCACGGATGCTGGTGCGCTCACGGCCTTTGCCAGGGCGCAGCGGGCGGGGGAACTCACCGCCCGTGGCCATTTCGCGGTGCTGATCGATTCCATCAAGGACTATGACGCTGACCGGGCGGTCGCGGACGTGCTGGCGCAACGGAAACTCTTCGACCAGGGCGCGATCACGGCACAACCGACGCTCAGTGTCGATACCGCGAAAATGTTCCTCGACGGCGTCTATTCCGCGCCCGCCTACACCAGCTACCTGCTGCAGCCTTATTTCGAGCCAGGCGAAAACCCGGAGCAACCGGACTGGGAGCCGGGCGACAAGCACGGCCCGCCGCTCTACTTCACGCAGCGGCAACTCGACGCCACGCTGATCGCCCTCGCCGCCGCCGGCCTCAATCCACACATGCATGCTGATGGCGACGGCGCCGTCCGCGAAGGCCTCAATACCGTTGCCGCCATGCGCGCCGTGCATCCCGGCGACGATATCCGCCCGGCCCTCGCGCACTCGGAAATCATTGATCCGGCCGACTTTCCGCGTTTTGCCGAACTCAACGCACTGCCGGTGCTGTCGTTCCAGTGGGAGAAACCGGCCGCCGATCTCAACGCCGAGGCGGGCCAATATCTCGCCGGAGTGCGCTACGCGCTGATTGCACCCGCCGGCTTGCTCAAACCCTACGGCGCGCGCGTGGTTTTCGGGAGCGATTGGCCGGTCGACAGGCTGGATGAATGGCTGGCGATGCAGGTCGCCGTGACGCGCATGGCCGCCGGCGAGGATGCGACGCGCTACCCGGGGCGCCTCGGCATCGATCCTGGGATCTCCGTAGCTGACGCCGTGCGAGCCATGACCCTCAACGCGGCCTACAGCCTGCGCCAGGACGCACTGACCGGCTCACTCGAAACCGGAAAGTTCGCAGATCTGATCGTGCTTGACCGCAATCTGCTGCAGATTGCGCCGCAGCAGATCGCCGGCACCAAGGTGCTGCTGACCATGGTAGGCGGGCGGATCGTCCACCAGGCAGCGGCGTTTTGAGCGCCTAGAGGGCTGAGTCGTCCAATTCGCCGGTACGAATGCGCACCACGCGCTGGATGTCGCTGACGAAGATCTTGCCATCGCCGACCTTGCCGGTCTTGGCCGCCTTGACGATCGCGTCCACCACCTGGTCGACCAGATCGTCGCGCACGCCCACTTCGATGCGGGTCTTGGGCACGAAATCGACCACGTACTCGGCACCCCGGTACAGCTCGGTGTGGCCGCGCTGCCGTCCGAAGCCCTTCACTTCGGTTACCGTCATGCCTGAAATGCCCAGCTCCGAGAGCGCCGAGCGCACTTCATCGAGCTTGAAGGGCTTGATGACGGCGGTGATCAGTTTCATATTGGCTCCTCAACCGGGCGGACGGGTCTCAACGGGGCGATATCCTAACGCAATACGCTACCGAAGCGCACCGACCACGGCGCCAACAACCGCATCGACGCTGGCGCCGCTGAGCGCCGGGCCGGTCAGCCCCGGCATGGCCGCCGTGGTCAGCACCTCGAGCACCGGATCCTTGAGACGCGCCAGCCGCAGTGCACGTCCGCCGTGCGCTACCTGGTCGGCGAACTGGCCCAGCACCTCGATGGCCGTGCCGTCCAGGTTGGGCGATTCCTCGAGGCTCAGCACCAAGGTATGCACGGCCGGCGCGCCGGCCAGCTGCGCGGCGGCGTTGTCGAGCACGGCTTCGACGTTGGCGAAGAACAGCGGCTCTTCGGGACGCAGGATCAGAAGCCCGGGCACCGGTCGCACCTCCGGGTGCGCGCCGATACTCACGAAGTCGTGATTGCCGGCAACGCGTCCGAGCGCCGTGAGCCGGGGCTGAGTCAGCTCGCGGATCAGCAGCGCGAGGCTGACGGCGATGCCGACCAGCAATCCGTTGAGCACGCCGAGCAGCAGCACCGCGGCGATCGCCGTGATCAGCACGCTGCGATCGCGCTTCCATAGCAGATAAGGCCGGAGCGGCTCGAAGCTCACCGCGTGGCGCATCGCGTAGATGACGATCGCCGCCAGGATCGGCTCGGGAATCCGCGCCACCCAGGCGCGCAGGAAACACAGCGCCGCGCCCACGCACAATGCGGCCGTGAAGCCCGCGTAGCGTGAGCGCGCGCCGAGCGATTCGTTGGTGGCGGTGGCCGAATAACCGGCGCCCACCGGTACGCCCTGGAACAATCCGGCGGCCACATTGGCGACGCCGAGCGCCAGCAGCTCGCGATTGACGTTAATCGCGTCGCCGTGACGCAGGGCGCAGCTGCGCACCGAACCGTAGCTCTCGGCGAACAGGATCAGCATCAGCGCAACGGCCAGCTCGGCAGCGCGGAACCAGGTTTCCAAATCCAGCGCCGGGATCTGCGGGCGCACCGTGCCGAGCCCGATGGGACCGACGAGCGCGATGCCGGCACCATCAGCACCGAGTAGCGGGACCGCGAGGACGCCGAGCACCAGCACCGCAAGCGTGCCGGGGATACGCGGCCAACGACGCAGCAGCACCAGCATTGCCAGCGCCGCGACGCCCAACAGCAGGCTGGCGCCCTGCCACTCGCTGCGCCGCTGGAACAGTTCGGCCAGCAGCGGCGCCAGGGCCGTGTGCGTGGCGTGGAAGCCGCACAGCTTGGCCAATTGCCGCGCCGTGATGATCACGGCGAGCCCGAGCGTGAATCCGCGCACCACGGGCCGGGCGATGAACTGCGCCATGCGGCCAAGGCGCAGCGCGCTGCAGAGCATGAAGAGGAGTCCGGCCATCAATACCATCGCCGCGGAAAATTCCAGGGCCTGTCCCGCGCTGACGCCCGGGAGCGAGTGCAGCGCCGAGGCGAGCACGGCAGCGGACGACGAGGTCGACGCGACGATCGCAAAGCGGCTGGTGCCAAGCAGCGCGTAGCACAGGAGTCCGGCGATCGCGGCCAGCAGTCCGGACAAGGGCGGCACGCCGGCGATGCCGGCATAGGCCAACGCCTCAGGCAGCACCAGGCCGGCGATCGACAGGCCGGCGATCAGGTCGGGCCCGGCCCGCTGCACGCCTGACTTCTCGACTGACCTCACGGCTGACTGCCCGACCAGCCCGGCAGGTAGCGCGCCGCCGCGGATTTCGCCAGCGCCACACCCTCGCGCAGGGCACGCCGCGGTTCACGGCGTGCGCGGCGCGCGCTGATGCGGGTGCGGAAAAAATCAGCCCACAGAAATTCTGCATACGGCGCGGCCGACTTTGCATAGCCTCCACCTCTGTGCACGTTGCCGGCCAGGCTCCGGTAGGGATCGTCCTGCAACTGCGTGAGGCGGCGCGGCATATCGCGGTACTCGCGCCGCTTGCCGCCGGAGTCAAAGGGATGCGCCCAGGCGCGGAATTCCATGGTCCGCCAGAAGACCGCAGGTTCGAGCCAGGACAGATCGTCCTGGAGTGCGATCCAGACACGGTCCACGGCTTCTTCGATCAGCGCCAGGCCCAGGTGATGGTGATCGATGATGTAGTAGCGGCTTCCCGGCCCCAGCACGGCCGGAAACACCTGTTGCTGCAGGGTTTCGCGGCGCTGCTTCCGGCCGAGGGCAGCCCATTCCCGGCGCTTGATCGCCACCTCGGCAAGCCCAACCGACATCTGCGTCGGCCGCAGCTGGTTGGGGGCACAGCCCGCGAGGTGGTGGTGGTGAACTTCAGGCCACATGGCACAACCCTCCCGGCCCGTTGTCGATGCCAGTGAAGGAGTGTACGACGGCAACGGGCGATTGCCTTGTCCGCGACGCCGGGCGCAGAATGCGCATCCTCCCGCCGGCCTGGTTTCTGGATTCCCCGCCCTGCCACACCATAGCCGTCTCGCATTTCTCCTGGCCCTCGTGGCGGCCCTGTTCTGGGGGGTGCTGCCACTGGCGTTGCACGTCGTGGCGCCGGTGCTCGATACCTGCACCATCACCTGGTGCCGGTTCCTGGTTGCGGCCGTCCTCATCGGAGCATTTCTCGCGCAACGCGGCGCCCTGCCCCGTCCCTGGGAGCTACCGCGGCCGATCCTTGTGCTGCTGCCGGTCGCGGTCATCGGCCTGACGCTCAACTACACGCTGTTTGTGGTCGGACTGCGCCTGAGCTCTCCGGAAACGGCCCAGGTCGTCGGGCAGAGCGCGAGCTTGTTCCTGCTGCTCGGCGGCCTGGTCGTCTACCGGGAAAGATTCAGCCGCCTGCAATGGCTGGGTGCGGTGCTCCTGATCGTAGGGCTGGCGTTGTTCTTCAATCGCCGGCTACCGCTGCTGTTTGCCGGCGGGTCCAGGCTGGGCCTCGGGGTACTGTTGCTGCTCACCGGCTCCCTGACCTGGGCTATCTACAGCCTGGCCCAGAAACGCCTGCTGCGGGAATGGACCTCCCCCCAGCTGCTTTGGCTGCTGTTCGTGGGCGGCGCGCTGGTGCTCACGCCGCTGTCGCACCCCGGGGATCTGCGGCTGCTGACGCAGGGCCAGGGTTGGGCGCTGGCGTTCTGCTGTCTCAATACTGTCGTCGCCTACGGCGCGTATGCCGAGGCCATGCACCTGGGCGAGGTGGCGCGGGTCAGCGCCACGGTCGCGGTCTCGCCGCTCTTTACCTCACTGGCTGCGTTCCTGGCCGCGGGCGCTCTGCTGCCCGACCTGGTGCCGGAAGCCCCCAATGTGCTCACTTTTCTCGGGGTCGGCGGGGTAGTCTGCGGCTCGGCGCTGTGCGCCCTGGGCGCGGCCGACCGGCGGCGGATGGCGGAGCCATTCAAACCGTAGCGGCCAGGGGCTACTCCAAGCAGGCATGGTCGCGAAAGATTTCGAAGCCATCTACCGCGCGCATGTGGGCCGCATCTACGGCCTGTGCCTGCGCTTGACGGGCCAACCCGCGCTCGCCGAGGACTGCACCCAGGAATGCTTCATTGCGGCCTGGCGCGCGCTCCCGGCTTTCGAGGGCAGAAGCCAGCTTGCCACCTGGCTGCACCGGATCGCCGTCAATACCGTGCTGACCCAGCGACGCCGGCGACCGGGCGATGCGCTGCGCGAGGCTGGCACGCTGGATGACACCGCACTCGAATTGCCTGACGGCGCCGAGGCCTCGGGCACGCTCGACGTCGAGGCGGCCATGGAACGGCTCCCGCAGGGCGCCCGCGATGTGCTGGTCCTGGTGGGCGTCTACGGGCACAGCCATGATGAAGCCGCGGCCATGCTCGGCATCGCCACCGGCACCAGCAAGGCGCAGCTCCACCGTGCCCGCAGGCTACTGGCGCAACAACTCGGAATCGCCATGGAGGCCGCATGAATCCGCCCCGTTTCAACTCGCTCGAGGCAGCCCTCGGCGCAGTAACACGCGAACTGCAACCGGCGCGCGACCTGTGGCCTGGCGTTGCCCGCGGCATTGCCCAGGCCGCGCCGCGCGCACAGCGTCCGCTGTGGTCGCAATGGCCGCTGGCGCTCGCGGCGAGTCTTGCCGTGCTGGGCCTGGTCGGCGCCCTGTGCTGGTCGGTGCTGCACGAACGGGCCACGGCCGAACTGATCGCGAGCCGCGCACCCGCGGGCGACATGCACAGCATTGCGGTCAGCTTCCAGCGACCGCAGGACGCCGAGTACGTCGCGGCGCGCGCCGCGCTCGAGCGCACCTTCAACGAGCGGCTGACGCTGCTGGCGCCGGTTACCCGCGATCGCATCCGCGCGGATCTCGAGACCATCCGCAAGGCCAATGCCGACATCAGCGCGGCGCTGGCGCAGGATCCCGCGAGCCCGTTGCTGTGGCAGCTGCTGCGCAGCACCTGGCAACAGGAAATCGATCTTTACACGACTGTCGCGCACACCACCCAATCCATGTTGACGAGGAGAACCTGACCATGAACGCCGAAAGCCATTCCGTCGTACCGGCACGCCTTGCGCCGTGGGCAGTTGCCGCCGTGCTCGCGGGCCTGTCACTGCCGTCACTGGCCGCCACCCGCAACTTCAGCGCCCAGAAACCCGCCGACCCGGCCGGTACCGTCGAAGTCGTCAATGTCGAAGGCTCGATCGCGATCAGCGGCTGGGACCAGGCCATGGTCGATGTCAGCGGCACGATCGGCGACAAGGTGGAACGCGTCGAGGTGACCAGCAGCGCCAACCGCACCACCGTGCGCGTGGTGGTGCCGTCCTCCGGTGGCAGCTGGAGCGGCGGCAATGACGCGCACCTGAACATCCGCGTGCCGCGCACTAGTGCGCTGGATGTTTCACTGGTCAGCGCCGACCTGCGCATCAGCGGCGTCAGTGGCAATCAGCAGCTGCAGACGGTGAGCGGCGACATCCTGGGTGACGCCGGCGGCGACCTGCAGGTGAATACGGTCAGCGGCGACGTGCACCTGACGGCTCACAATGGTCATCACGCGCAGTTCAAGACGGTCAGCGGCGACGTCACCGTCAGCGGCACCGACGGCGACTTCACGCTCAATACCGTGAGCGGCGACGCGATGGTCACGCTCGGCGACCTGACGCGCGCGCAGCTCGAAACCGTGTCCGGGGACATCAACGTGACTGCGGGCACGCTCGCAGCCCAGGGTCAGCTTGATGCCGCATCGGTCAGCGGCGATCTGCAGGTGAGATTTGCGGCGCAGCCCGATGCCGACATCGAAGTACAGACCTTCAGCGGCGATATCAACAACTGCTTCGGGCCGAAGCCCACCGAGGAAAAATACGGGCCCGGGAGCCGCCTCAACTTCCGCAGCGGCAAGGGCGGCGGTCGCGTGCACATCGACAGCAAGAGCGGCGATGTCGGGCTCTGCGCCGGAAAGTAACCCACGCAAGCGAGGGCGGTGCTGCGCGCACCGCCCTCGAGTTTCTGGCCGGACTCAGCCGCCCGACAGGCAGGTCTTCATGAACGCCTTGCGGTCGGCGCCTTTCAGTGCCTTGGTCTTGGCATCGGCGTTGCAGCTCTTCATCTTTTCCTGCTGCGGAGTCAGCGCCTTGGCTGCCGGCGCCGCGGCCGGCGCGCTCGACAGGCAGGTCTTCATGAAACCCTTGCGGGCATCGCCGCTCAGGGTCTGTTCCTTGGCCTGCGCATTGCAGGTCTTCATCTTCTCATTCTGCGCGGTCAGGGCATTGGCCGCTAGCGCGGTCGTGAGCAGTACTGTGGCGAAAACGATATTGCGGATGGACATGAAACCCCCTTTGGGTCTGTGACAGGAAGCGAGGGGGCAATTCTGGCCGCCCTTAGCCGACCGCAGGCTTAATTTTGCTTCACCCCCTGGGGCGCGTCAGCCGCCGCGGGCACGCGGGTCACCGGGCGGGCTGACTGCTCCACAATCCACCGATCCAGTTCCGGGAGGCGGGAGCGGAGCCGCGCGTTGAAGCGCACCTCGGAGATGCTCTTGTGCATTGAACTGTTGACGCCCTGCGGCAGGAAGCGCCCGGCGTAGGCTTCCAGCACGGCGATGATTTCCGGGTTGTTGCTGTTGCGTGCGGCGTTGGCCACCAGCGAGGGCCGCGAGTACACGTCGACAAACGGCTCTATGGTCTGCCAGTGGGCGCTGAGGAAATTCACCACCAGATCCGGGTGCTCGGCGGCCACGGCCTGCATGATCATCGACCGCAGTGTGGCGGGCGGTTCCGCCGTCAACGCCAGGTCCAGCGCCCGCTGCGCCAGCGCCGGGTCGCGCGCGCCGCCCAGCAGCCGGTAGTATTCCTGCTTCTCGATCCCGTTGGTCGTCGTCGCGGCCAGGCCGTGAAT
>JAYUZI010000044.1:0-3682 GCA_043751915.1 Gammaproteobacteria bacterium
GCGGACTGCGCGGCCACTGACACGCCCCGGCGCAAGGCAGGCTGCAGCAAGGCGCTGAAGCGCGACCAGCGTGCCGTGCTGCGCGGCGAGAGGCGCGCACTGGCGATCACCACCGGCACACCCGCGCGCACGCATTCAGCGAGGAGATTAGGCCAGATCTCGGTTTCCATGATCACCAACAATGCCGGGCGCAGGCGGCGCAGCGCGCCGCGCACGCACCAGGGCAGATCGTAGGGCGCATAGCGCACCGCGACACCGGCATCGAAGGCGGAACGGGCCCGTGCGCGGCCGGCCGGCGTGGTGCTGGTAACCACAAGCGGCATAGCGGGCCATTCCCGGCGCAGCGCGGCGACCAGGCCTTTGGCGGCCTGCACCTCACCCACGGAAACCGCATGCACCCACAGGCCCCGCGCGCCGCCAGCGAGTGCGGCACCGAGGCCAAAGCGCTCGCCCCAGCCGCGCCAGTACTCACGCTCGCGCAGACCCCGCCACAGCACCACGAGGCTTGCGAACGGCAACGCCAGCGTAACCAGTAGCGTGTACAGCCGGCGCATGGCTCAGTCCCCCGGCATGGCCGGGAGCTGTTGCAGCTCGATGCCGGTGGCCAGGTAGCTGTCGAGCAGCACCTGCCAGTCGGCGGCCGTGAAGCGATCGGCGCCCAGGCCGATGCTGAGTTTCCGCAATGAACGCTGCAGCCGCACCAGGTTGGCGTCGCTCCACCACCCTGGCGCGCGCAAGCTGCCGCGGTCGAAATCGATGACCCAGACATCGCTCTCGGCCGTACCGAGCAGGATGTTGTGCGCGTTGAGATCCGCATGGCAGACACCGCGCGCATGAAAGTGGCGCAGGCACCGCCCGATTGCCATCCACGTCCCCAGCGGCACCGGCGCGGCGCGGATCGCCGCGGCCAGTGATCGCACCCCGGCAATCCGCTGCACCAGCAGGTCAGCGCTGTAGGTACGGCCGGCGCGACGGTAACCCGCGGCGATGGGCATCGGCACCGGCAGGCCGGCCCGATGCATGTGGTAAAGGAGATGCCACTCCCGAAACGAGCGTGTGCGCTCCGCGGCTCGCCACCAATAGCGGTCGGCGGACACGCGCGCGATGAGCCCGCCGCGGCGGTAATGGCGCAGCACCAGACTCCGGCCGTCGGCCTCGATCAGCGCGGCCGAGCCACGGCCTTCAGTGGCGTCGCTCACCGCGCCGCGCTCGGCCCACCAGGACCGCTCGAGCCAGCCGGGCGCCGCATTGCCGGCGCGGGAGCTGTCATATAGCATCGCGCCGCCAGTGAATTCCTGGATCCGGATCTCGGGGCCGACGGCCATGAAGTTCAAACGCGACAATGCCCACCCGCATCTTGCATGAGTGATACCGCCACGCCACCACCGCAAACCCTGTGCATCCTGCGCCTCTCGGCCATTGGCGATGCAACCCACGTCGTGCCCATCGTCCGCACCCTGCAGCACGCCTGGCCCGACATGGCGATCACCTGGATAATCGGCCGCGCCGAGGCGCGGCTCCTGACCCTGCTGCCCGGCGTCGAGTTTATCATCATCGACAAGCGATCCCTCCGCCAAGGGGCGCTCTCGCTCCATCGCGCGCTGCGCGGGCGGCGCTTCGATGTGCTGCTGCACATGCAGTACGCGCTGCGCGCCAGCCTGTATTCGACACTGATCCGGGCGCGGGTACGGCTCGGGTTCGATCGCGCCCGGGCGCGTGAGCTGCAATGGCTGTTCACGAACCGAAAGATCGCCGCGCGCGCCAACGAGCACGTGCTCGACAGCTTCTTCGGCTTCACGGAGGCACTCGGCATCAGGGAGCGGCGCCTGGAGTGGAACCTGCCGATCCCAGCGGCAGCGCAGGAATGGGCGCGAGCGCAGATTCCCGACGGCCAGCGGACGCTGATCGTCAGCGCCTGCTCGAGTCGCCGCGCCCGCAACTGGCGCATCGAGCGCTACGCGGCGGTGATTGACCACGCCGTGCGCCAACATGGCCTGCAGGTGCTGTTGTGCGGCAGCCCCAATGACTATGAACGCGCCGCGGGTGCGGCGATCGAACGCGCCGCCACCGTCCCGGTGCGCAATATCGTCGGTACCGACACTCTGCCGCAGTTTCTGGCGCTACTCGCCCGCGCCACCGCACTGCTGGCGCCCGATTCGGGCCCAGCGCACATGGCGACCATGGTTGGTACGCCGGTGATCGGCCTGTGCGCCACCACCCGCAGCGCGCGCAGCGGCCCGTACCTCTCGCGCCAGTGGTGCGTCGACCGCTACGCCGAGGCGGCGCTGAAATTCCGCGGCCGCAGCGCCAGCGAGCTGCCCTGGAACGCGACCATCGAAGCGCCCGGCGCCATGGACCTGGTGGAAACCACGGCGGTGTGCGCGCGGCTCGATGAACTGCTGGCCAGCGGGTCCAGCTGACACCTGGCCTGCTACGATACCGCCATGCAAGACATACGGGTGCCGATATCGCCGGGCGAATTGCTCGACAAGGTCACGATCCTGCGCATCAAGTCGATGCGCATGAGCGATGCGGCGAAGCTCGCCAACGTGCGCCACGAATTGCAGCTCCTCGAGCAGACCTGGGCCGCCGCAGTGCCGGCGGGCGTGGATCTCAGTGGCGAGGAACGTGAGCTCGAAGTAGTGAACGCGCGGCTGTGGGACGTCGAAGACCGGCTGCGCGACCAGGAGGCCGAAAAGCGCTTTGATGCGGCCTTTATCGAACTGGCGCGCGCGGTCTATTTCAACAATGACGAGCGCGCCGCCATCAAGAAGCGCATCAACACGAAGCTCGGCTCGTCACTGGTCGAGGAAAAATCGTACCGCCCGTATCGCTAGGGCGCGCGCCCGTAACAGCCCACTCGATCGCTCGGACGGATCGCTCGGACGGATTTTACGTCAGGGATAGTTGTAGCTACAATGTAGCTTAGATAGGAGGACTGCATCATGGCCGCCGAAACGGTTGTTCGAGCGCGTATCGACGCCACAACGAAGACTCGCGCTTCGAAAGCGCTCGCCGCGATGGGATTGTCGGTTTCAGACGCCATCCGCCTTCTGATGGTGCGTGTGGCTGCTGATCAGGCATTGCCGTTCCCGGTAAAGGCGCCAAACGCGACAACGCGCAAAGCCATGGCTGGACTGGAACGGGGCAAGGGAAAGAAGTTCGGCTCCGCCGAAGAACTGTTCAGCGACCTCGGGCTCTAATGTACGCACGCCGGTTCGATCCCGGCAGTTCCGGCACGATGTCGCGCGGGCCGAACAACGCGGCAAGAACTTAACGCAGCTCCGGGAGCTATTGGCGGCTCTGATTGCGAGCCAGGAGCTCGCACAGCATTACCGGGACCACCCGCTCAAGGGTATCTGGAAAGGGTATCGCGACGCGCACATTGAACCGGATTGGCTGCTGATCTATCGCATCGCCGGAGACGAACTGCAGCTGGTACGCACCGGCACCCATGCCGACCTGTTCGGCTGATACCAGAAAAATCTCAGCGCTTGAGCGTGTACTCGGCCCCGCAGTAGCCGCACTTCGCCCAGCCGGTCTGCTCGATGGCGAGATACACCCGCGGGTGCGAATTCCACAGCACCATGCCCTGGCTGGGGCAGCACAGTGGCAGGTCCTTGGCCGTGACCTCATAGCGTTCCTGGGTATTGGCCGGCTGCGGCGCGCGCTGGGTGCTCAT
>JAYUZI010000045.1:0-2835 GCA_043751915.1 Gammaproteobacteria bacterium
CCGCGGCAATGCGCGCCGGAGTCAGGTGCCGGCCCTTGCGAAGCTCAACTTCAGATCGGCAGCGGCACGGCCGACCGCCGCCCGCGCGTCCACCAGCGCCGCCCCCATGCCGAAGAATTCATGGGTCACGCCCGGGTAGTTGCTGTAGTTCACCGCGACCCCGGCGGCCGACAGGCGTTCGGCATAGGCGCGCCCTTCTAAGCGCAGCGGATCGATGTCGGCCGTGATCACGGTGGCTGTGGGAAGGCCGACGAGCGTCGGAGCACGCAACACCGAAAACGGCGGGTTGTTACCGTCCGCAGGGGTGGGCATATAGCGCTCGTAGAACCAGGCCAGCGCCGCCGTGTCGAGCGGCGAGGCGTTGCGGTTCTGCTGTTGCGAGGGCGAGTCGAACGCGTAGTTCGTGACCGGATAAACCAGGACCTGGTGGACTGGCCGTTGGATGCCATCGTCACGCGATCGCAATGTGATGGCCGCGGCCATGTTGCCACCCGCGCTCTCGCCGATGATCGCCACCTGCCTGGCGATGCCACCCAGTGCGGTGGCATTCGCGAGCGTCCATTTGTAGGCTGCATAGGTATCGTCGTGGGCGGCCGTGAACTTGAATTCCGGTGCCTGACGGTAGTGGGTCGAGACGATGATCGCGCCAGCGGCATTGGTCAGCGCGCGTGCCGAGCTGTCATAAGTGTCGATCGTGGCGATCACCCAGCCACCGCCGTGGATGTACAGCGCGACCGGAAACGGGCCGGCACCGACCGGCCTGTAGATACGAATCGGGATGTCGCCACCCGGGCCAGCAATCACGCGGTCTTCGACGCCTCCCACCGGCTCCGGCGCGGTGCTCTTTCCCTGCTTGACCAGCAAAGATTTCACCGCGTCGGCAGGCGACGCCTGGGCTCTTGCCTGTGCGACTGTGAGCGTCGCAAGCGGCTTGGCACCTAGGGCTGCCAATTCGTCCAGCACCGCTTGCATCTGAGTGTTCGGTGTGGGCATCGGCTCATTGGCGCGGGCCGCTTCGTCGTTGCCGTCGTCGCCGCCTCCGCACGCAGCCAGGGTCGCGCACAACACTGAAAAAGCGGCCAGTCGCGCACGGTGTGAGAGAAGGTAGCTCATCGAGTGATCCTTGGGGAAGTGGAAAGCAGTTGCCATCGGCATCATCGACAAGCGCGACCGTGCCGGTTGCTGGACAACAAGACGCTGGGTGCCGCAGTGCCTGCATGATGCTGTGTCGGCAGCTTCCTACCTTGCGCCGTCAGCGCGTCGCCAGCGGCGGGGCTGATCGCCGCAATCCGACCCGTGCGAGGGGCCGCTTCCTACATACCAGCCCGGGGCGGGCATGCCATTCTTCCAAAGCAGCAACTCCTCAAACTCAACTGCAATGGACGCCTTCGTTCAAGCCTCCCGCTCGCACGTGATCGCAGCGGCGAGTAACTCGCCAGTGGGCTCCGCATCACCACTGGCAGCGTGGAATGCCGAGTCTTTGAGGGCGCTGCTGAACTCGACTCTGGAAGGTGACCCAGTCATCGTCGTATCGAATCGTCAACCTTACTCACATCACCGCATTGCGGGCGCTGTTCGGGTCTCTCAATCGGCGGGCGGCCTCATCACCGCGCTCGAGCCGATCGCCCGCGCGTGCGCAGGCACCTGGGTTGCGCACGGCGATGGCAGCGCTGACCGCCAAGTGGTGGATGCCTCGTCTGGCTGGCTAGCGTCAGGCCCCACCGGCTCCTACCGCCTGCGTCGCATCTGGTTGTCCGAGCCCGAGGTGCACGGGTACGAGGACGGCTTTTCCAACGCCGGGCTTTGGCCCTTGTGCCACATGGCGCACGTGCGGCCCCGATTCGCCGAGCATGACTGGCACCACTACCGCGCCGTCAGCCAGCGCTTCGCTGACGCTGTCGTCCAGGAA
Source organism: Gammaproteobacteria bacterium (assembly GCA_043751915.1). Taxonomy (GTDB): domain Bacteria; phylum Pseudomonadota; class Gammaproteobacteria; order Steroidobacterales; family Steroidobacteraceae; genus FEN-1191. Next base: position 1,910 of record JAYUZI010000045.1, read on the forward strand.
GCGGATCGGCCCGATCCTGTCGTGCTGGTGCAGGACTACCACCTCGCGTTGTTACCGGCGCTGATACGCGAGCGCCTGCCCCGCGCCACGCTGGTCAGCTTCTGGCACATTCCGTGGGCTCACGCCGATCAGATGGCGATGTGCCCCTGGCTCCCGGAACTGATCGACGGCCTTCTCGGCAGCGACATCATCGGGTTTCAGACAAGCCAGCATGTTCGCAATTTTATGGAATCGGCGCAGAGTGTGGGTCGGCCTGTCGTGCCGGGTGTTCGACCGGAAATTGCGACCGGCGGCCGGCGGACGCGGGTGCGCGATTACCCGATTTCGATTGCCTGGCCTGGCGCCGCAGAAGACTCCGCCGCTGAAGCTGGCTGCGCCCCTTTGACTTCCGACCTGCCCATGCAAACAAGGTCGGGCTCGCGCTTCTTGAAGACAATTGGCTGGCCGTTGCCGTTAGGCACGAAGTTGATTGTCGGCGTCGATCGCCTTGACTACACGAAGGGCCTGATGGAACGACTGCAAGCCGTCGAGGCATTGCTGGAGTCCAAACCGCAATGGCACGGCCGCCTTCGGTTTGTCCAGATCGCTGCGCCCACGCGCGCGGGAACGGCCGGTTACGCCGCGCTGCACTCAGAGGTCAGGGCCGAGGTGGATCGGATCAACGCGCGCTTTGCACCATACGGACCCGCACCGGTGGTTCTCCTCGACTCGCATCACGATCGGCGGGCCGTAACCGCCTTGTTTCGCGCCGCCGATGTGTGCCTGGTGACCAGTTTGCACGACGGCATGAACCTGGTGTGCAAGGAATTCATCGCATCGCGCGACGACGAACGCGGCGTGCTGATTCTCAGCCGGTTCGCCGGGGCTGCCCGCGAGCTGACCGAGGCGCTGATCGTCAATCCCTACCACGTCGAGGAATGTGCCGA